>JANORI010000474.1:0-10956 GCA_031415235.1 Acidobacteriota bacterium
ACGTTTCCGGCGAAGCTCGAACAGGTGCTGGCGCTGCCGGACCACAAGTTCACCGACGTCATCGACTTCTACGGGATGAAGAACTTGGGCATCGTGTATCTGAATTTCTGTCTCGTCCACGGGGTGCACCATCGTGGCCAGCTCGCGGGATATCTGCGGCCGATGGGCGGCAAGGTGCCCAGCATCTACGGAGGCAGTGCCGACGAAACCTGGCAGGGCCAGGCGTAGGGGCGGGGTCGGGACAGGAATCAGGCCGGGATGACGTTGCACCACGCCCGACCTTGCGGCGCGCGGCCGGCGATGCAGGCGCGACGGCTGACCGTCGTGTTCGTGGTGGCCCTCGGCATTCCCGGATGTGCCGGGCCGGTGGCGCCCGATGTGGTGGTCGCCAACGCGCGCGTATTCACGGCCGATGCCGCGGCGCCGTGGGCCGAGGCGTTTGCCGTGACCCGGGAACGGATCACCGCCGTTGGCTCGCGCGAAGCCATCGCGGCGCTGGCCGGACCGGCGACGCGGATGCTCGACGTCGGTGGCCGCGTGGTGGTGCCGGGCTTCAACGACGCGCACGTGCACGTGGGTGTCGGTCCCGAGGCCACGCGCCTCACGCTCGGCGACGATCCCACGCTGGATGACGTGGCGGTGGCCCTTGGCGCGACCGCGGCGCAGGCCCCCCCAGGCGGACTGGTGCGCGGCACCATCGGCATCACCGCGTGGCAGGATGCCAGGCTCACGCGCGACTGGCTCGACGCGCGCGCCTCCGGGCGCCCGGTGTGGCTCAGCATGTGGACCGGCCACGGCGAGGTGCTCAACTCGGCCGCGTTCACGATGATCGGCCTCGACGATGCCGTGCAGGACCCGCGCGGTGGGCGATACGGCCGCGACGCGGCCGGTCGCCTCGACGGGCGTCTCGAGGAGTACGCCGGCTACATTGCTGGCCGTCGACTGGCTGAGCGCACGCCGCTCGACGTGGCCGTGCGCCGGTATCGCGCGTTTGCCAACGAGGCTGTCCGGAACGGCGTGACGTCGGTGCAGCTCATGTCCGACGGGCTGCCGTCGGCGGCGGTAGTGCGAGCGCTGCTCGACGCCGATACGCCCCTGCGCTGGCGGGTCTTCAGGTTCCCGCAAGCTGAAGCAGGCGCCGAGACGACCGACAACCGGCCGCATCTGCCGCCGCAGCCCAGTCCACGCCTCGATGCCCGCGGCGTCAAGTGGATCCTCGATGGCACGCCCATCGAGCGTCTGGCGGCGCTCCAGGCGCCCTATGACGATGCGCCGGGCGAGCGGGGACGCCTGAACTTCGACGATCCACAGCTGGACGGCATCGTGCGGGAGGGCTACGGCACCGAGCACCAGCTGGCCGTGCACGCCGTGGGCGACGCAGCCATTGACGCGTATCTGTCGACGCTCGAGCGCGTCGGCACGCCGGGCGTGTGGCAGCGCAAGCGTCCGCGGCTCGAACACGGCGACCTGCTCACGCCGGCGCTGGCGGTGCGTGCGCGGGCGCTGGGGGTCGTGGTCGTGCAGAACCCGTCGCACCTGCTGTTTCCCGCAATCTACGCCGCGCGCCTCGGCGCGCGCACCTCGGCGTTCCAGCCCATAGCGTCGCTGGTCACCACGGGCATACCCGTGGCGCTTGGGTCCGATGGGCCCCTCAGCCCGTTTCTGAACATTGCCTGGGCCACGTCGCACCCGTCGCATCCCGCCGAGGCGCTCACGCGCGAACAAGCCGTGACGGCCTACACCCGCGGCTCGGCATTTGCGGAGTTCACCGAGCGCGACAAGGGCTGGCTGGGTGTCGGCGCGCTGGCCGACTTCGCGGTCCTGTCCGACGACCTCTTCACGGTGCCGGCCGACCGCCTGCCGGCAGTCACGAGCGTGCTCACCGTGATTGGCGGCGCCATCGTGTACGATCCAGGCACCCTCCAGCGTCACTAGCACACGTACCAGCGAGACGTTCACACCAGATGAATCAAGTTCTCCCGCCCCGCGGAGCGGGGCACGGCAACGCTGCGCTAGCGGGGCGGAGCCTCCAGTGTTCTGCGCGGCGGCCTTGGGCGGAGTCTCGCTAGCATGTTTCCAGACCTGCGCACGTTCATGGATCGGCTCCGCGCCGACGCCGACCTCGTCGCCATCACGGCGCCCGTAGACGCTCACCTGGAGGTGGCGGAGATTCACCGCCGGGTGATTGCGGCCGGTGGGCCGGCGCTGCTCTTCACCAACGTGCGCGGACGCGCGTTCCCCCTGGTGACCAACCTGTTCGGCACCGAGAAGCGGGCCGCGCTGGCCTTCGGCGAGCATCCGATGCGGCTCATCCGCCGGCTGGTCGAACTGGCGGAGACGATCGTGCCGCCCGATGCCGGCAAGCTCTGGGGCGCACGTGATGTCGCCGGCAGCCTGCTCAAGGTCGGGCTGAAGCGGCAGCGGATGGGCCCGGTCACCGAGGTGGTCACCCGCGACCCGCGACTGGATTTGCTTCCTGCGCTCACGTGCTGGCCGGAGGACGGCGGGCCGTTTGTGACCCTGCCACTCGTCTACACGGAGCCGCCGCGCGGGCACCGACACAACCTGGCGATGTACCGGCTGCACGTGCACGACGCCACGTCCACCGGCATGCACTGGCAGATCGGCAAGGGCGGCGGCTTCCACTACGCGCTGGCGGAGCAGGCGAACGAGCCGTTGCCGGTGACGGTGTTTCTCGGCGGTCCGCCCGCGCTCATCCTGTCGGCGATCGCGCCGTTGCCCGAGAACGTGCCCGAACTGATGCTGGCCTCGCTCATCGCCGGCCAGCGACTGGCGCGTGTGCCTGGGTCGTACGGCCATCCGCATCCGCTCGTCGCAAGCGCCGAGTTCGCGCTCATGGGCGAGGTGCGGCCGCACGAGCGTCAACCCGAAGGCCCGTTCGGCGATCACTACGGCTACTACTCGCTGCGTCACGACTATCCGGTCTTTCGCGTGCACACGGTGGCGCATCGCAAAGACGCCATCTACCCTGCGACCGTGGTGGGCAAGCCGCGACAAGAAGACTTCTTCATCGGGAATCTGCTGCAGGAACTGCTCTCGCCACTCTTCCCGCTGGTGATGCCGGCAGTGGAGCAGCTGTGGTCGTACGGCGAAACGGGCTACCACTCGCTTGCCGCCGCGGTGGTGAAGCAACGCTATCCGCGCGAGGCCATGGCGAGCGCCTTCCGTATTCTGGGCGAGGGCCAGCTCTCGCTGCAGAAGTTCCTGCTGCTCACCGACCGACACGTGGACGTGAAGGACTTCCGCGCGACACTCGAGCACGTGCTGGCGCGCACCGACCCGCGCACCGACCTCTACGTGTTCGGCCACCTGTCGATGGACACGCTCGACTACGCGGGTCCGGCCGTGAACAAGGGCTCGAAGGGCGTCTGGATGGGCCTGGGCGATCCGGTGCGCGACCTGCCGCGCGAGTTTCGGCCGGCGGTGCCGCCACCGTCCGACGTCACCGACGTGCGCGTCTTTTGCGGAGGCTGTCTGGTGGTGGGCGCACGTCCGTTTGCGGAAGACCGAGACGCCGCAGCGCGCCTGGCGGCGCATCCAGCCTTCGAGGGCTGGCCGCTTCTGGTCATCTCTGACGAGCCCGAGCGGGCCACGCGAAGCACGGTCAACTTCCTGTGGACGACGTTCACGCGCTTCGAGCCGGCTGCCGACATCCACGCCGGCCGCGTCACCCTCGAACGCAATCACGTCGTGTTCACGCCGCCGGTGGCCATCGATGCCCGCATCAAGCCCTGGTATCCGGCCGAAGTCGCTGGCGACCCCGGCGTGGCCGCGCGGGTGACCGACCGCTGGCGGGAGTACTTCCCATACGGCCGGGTCGCCATGGGTGATGCCGAGCGCGGTCATCTGGACTAGACGCGCGCGTTCAACGTACGATGGCGGGCAATCGTGAGTGACACCGTGACCAGAGGCATCCGCGTGCAGGTGCGCAGTGTGTACGTGCCCGAGCGCAGCTCGCCGAGCGAACAGCACTACTTCTTCTCGTATCACGTGCGCGTGTCGAACGAAGGGGCCGAGGCGGCCCAACTGCTGTGCCGTCACTGGATCATCACCGACGCCGATGGCGGCGTGCACGAAGTGCGGGGCGACGGCGTCGTGGGTGAGACGCCCGTCATCGCTCCGGGTGCCGCGTTCGAGTACACGAGCTACTGTCCGCTCACGACGGCCGTGGGCACCATGCAGGGCAGCTACACGATGACCGCACCCGACGGCACGACGTTCGAGGCCGAGATTGCGCCGTTCACGCTCGCCGTGCCCAACGCGCTCAATTAGACCTGCCCGTACGGCCAGGATTCCGGGCCGAGGAGTTGGGACATACTTGAAGGATGGCTCTACTGCGTCCCCCAACCCCGAGCGCACGCAAGGCGGAGCGCTCCGGTAGTCCCTCCGGTACTGGAGGCGCCCCCTCCGCTTCGAAGAAGAAGGTCTCGCCCGGTGCCGCCTGGCGCGAGGTGCGGGCCCTGTTCCACGTGCACAAGGCCCGCTTGGGCGTGGGCCTCAGCCTGATGATGATCAGCCGGCTCGCCGGCTTGGTCTTGCCGGCCTCGGCGAAGTACGTGATCGACGACGTGATTGGCAAGGGCCGGCACGACATGCTGTTGCCGATTGCGCTGGCCGGCGGCGCCGCCACCGTGGTGCAGGCGGCCTCCTCGTTCGGTCTGTCGCAGACGCTTGGAGTGGCCGCGCAGCGCGCCATCACCGACATGCGCATGCGGGTGCAGGCCAAGATCATGCACCTGCCGGTCCGCTACTTCGACTCTACGCAGACGGGTGTGCTCGTGGCGAGGATCATGTCCGACGCCGAAGGCCTGCGAAACCTCGTGGGCACGGGCCTGGTCCAGCTCGTGGGCGGCCTGGTCACGGCCACCATCGGGCTGGGGGTGCTGCTGTATCTGAACTGGCGGCTCACGATCGTGACGATGGTCGTACTGGGCCTCTTTGGCGGCGGGATGGCCTACGCCTTCAAGACCCTGCGGCCGCTCTTCCGCGAGCGCGGCAAGATCAACGCCGAAGTGACCGGGCGGCTCACCGAAGCGCTCGGTGGCATTCGCGTGGTGAAGAGCTACACCGCCGAGAAGCGCGAAGAGATCGTGTTCACGAAGGGCGCGCACCGGCTCTTCCGCAACATCGCCCAGTCGATGACTGGCGTGTCAGCGACCACCGCCGGGTCGACCGTGATCATCGGCGTGGTCGGCGTGCTGATGGTGTGGTTGGGCGGCAACGACATCCTGGCCGGCCGCATGACCCTTGGCGACTTCGTGATGTACATCTTCTTCATCGGCCTGGTGGCGGCCCCGCTGGTGTCGATTGCCTCGATCGGCACGCAGATTACCGAGGCGTTCGCCGGGCTCGATCGCATCCGTGAGATTCTCGACATGGCCACCGAAGACGAGCTCGACGCCGGCAATGCGACGATGCCGGACATCCGCGGTGACGTGGCGTTTGACGATGTGTCATTCGAGTACGACCCGGGGCAGCCCGTGCTGAAGCATGTGTCGTTCACTGCTCCGGCCGGATCCACGACGGCGCTCGTCGGCTCGAGCGGATCGGGCAAGAGCACGCTCATCAGCCTGGTGATGGCCTTCAACCGGCCGTTGTCGGGACGGGTGGTGGTGGACGGCCACGACCTCACGACCGTGAAGCTGCACGACTATCGCAAGCAGGTGGCGTCGGTGCTGCAAGAGAACTTCCTGTTCGACGGCACGATCACCGAGAACATCAGCTACGCCAATCCGCACGCCTCGCGCGCGGAGGTCGAAGCGGCGTGTCAGCTGGCGCACTGCGAGGAGTTCATCCTGCGTTTCTCGGAGGGCTACGACACGGTCGTCGGCGAACGCGGCATCAAGCTCTCGGGCGGGCAGCGCCAGCGCGTGTCGATTGCCCGGGCGCTGCTGGCCGAGCCGCGCATCCTGATTCTCGACGAAGCGACCTCGTCGCTCGACAGCGAGAGCGAAGAGATGATTCAGGACGCGCTCAAGCGGCTGCGCCACGGCCGCACGACGTTCGTCATTGCGCACCGACTCTCCACTATCCGCAGCGCCGATCAGATCCTCGTGCTCGAGGGCGGCGAGATCGTGGAGCGGGGCACGCACGACGAGTTGCTGGCCCGTAACGGCCGCTACCGGCAGCTCTACGACAAGCAGTACAAGCTCGAGACGAACCGCTTCATCAATCCCGGCGAAGACTGGACGCCCGCGCTGCCGAAAGCGGCCGCGGTGCGTCCCGCGTCGAACCAGATCTGACTGCCTGAGAGACCGCGGCTACGTGCCGTCGGGGGCGTCGTCGGCGCGGCGCACCCCGGGAAACTGCGGGTAGCACGCCAGGAAGGCATCGACGACGTCCGGGTCGTAGTGGATGCCGCGTCCCTTCACGATTACCTCGCGTGCACGGTCCGGCGCCAGCGCCGGCTTGTAGGCCCGGGCCTCCACGAGCGCGTCGTAGACGTCCACCACCGCGACGAGCCGTCCGGCCAGGGGAATCGCAGTGCCCCGCAGGCCTTGCGGATACCCCGATCCGTCCCAGCGCTCGTGGTGCGTGTAGACGATCTCCTTGGCCGTGGTCAGCACCTCGTTGTCGTACACGCCCGCCAGGTGCTCGGCCTCGAGCAGGCTGTCGTGTCCGATGTCCGCATGCGTGCGCATCTCGGCGTACTCGACGTCGGTCAGGTGGCCGGGCTTGTTCAGCACGGCGTCTGAGATCCCGACTTTGCCGATGTCGTGCAACGGCGCGAGCGTGGCGATGAGGTCGATGCGGTCGGGCGTGAGCGTCGCGCGGTACTTGCGTTGCCGAGCGAGCGTGGTGGCGAGCAGGCGCACGTACTCCTGAGTGCGCCGAGCGTGGCGGCCGGTGTCTTCGTCTCGGGTCGCGGTCAGCGAGGTGAGCGTCTGCACGATGAGCCGCTGCGCCTGTTGGTGCCGCACGCCCTCGGCGTCGGCCCGCCGGCGTTCGCGCGCCAGCTGCCACGCGCCGCTCACGGCCGTGCCGAGACCAAGGCCCATCAGGCATCCAACCGGCGACAGGAGCGTGCCGGTCGCGGCAAACAACGACCGCGTGCCCACCCACGCCCCCGCCCCGAGCGCCAACCCACCTCCGGCGCCGAGACCCACGCCGCCGGCCGACACGGCGAGCGAGGCCAGCAGGGCGGCAAGGATGGCCGCGCCCAGCTCCAGCGTGGCGGCAAATTCCGGCTGGGCTGCGCCGGCGCCCCCGAGGAGCGTATCGGCGACCGTGGCATGCAGCTCCACGCCGGGGAAGCGTGGGTCGAGCGCCGTGGCCGCGACGTCGCGCACCCCGAGGGCGGTGGCGCCGACAAAGACGAGGCGGTGTGCAAAGGCGCCGGCGGGCACGCGGCCGGCCAGGACATCGGCCGCAGAGACATGCGGATAGGTGCGGCCCGGGCCGCGCAGCCGCACGAGGATGGTGCCCTGGGCGTCGAGCGCCACCTGATGGGCGCCGATCCGTAACCGGAGACTGCCGTCGGCCCGTGGCTCGAGAAGCAGGGACGGACCCTCCGCCACGTGCACGGCGGCGAGTGCCAGTGAGGGATGGACGCGGCCGTCGAGTCGGGAGAGGAGCGGCACGCGCCGCAGCACGCCGTCCTCATCAGGTGCGGCGTTGATCGTGCCCGACGCCCGCGCCGCCTCGCTCAGCACGGGCACGCTGCACACGGCGCCGCTGCCGCTGAAGACCTGGGCGAGCAGATCGCCGTCGCCGCGCTGGTGCTGGACGGGCTCGAGAGGCGTGAGGGCACAGCGCATCGCCGCGCTGGCAAACGGGCTGTCCTCGAAGGTGAGCGCAAAGCCGGCCACGACTGGCGCTCGTGCGATCGCGCCGGCGAGTTCCGCGTCGGTGGAGGTGGCGCCGTCCGCGTCGGCGCCGGGCCGTCCGAGCCGGTCGGGCTCCGAGAAGAGCACGTCGAAGGCGATGGCGGCGGCGCCCGCCCGCTGTAGCGCGGTGACGAGCCTCGCCATGATGTCTCGCGGCCACGGCCACTGCCCGAGGGCGGCCAGACTGGCTTCGTCCACCGCCACGACGGCCACGCGCGATGAGGGCGCAGGGGGTGCCGTGCTTCGCACGGCCGCATCGTAGGCGGCGCGGTCCAGGTCCACGAGCAGCCCCGGACGTGTCACGGCCAGCAGCGCCGCGAGCATCGCGGCGGCCGTCGCCGGCGCGACATGGCGTGTGAGGGGCATGGGCGGCACGCTCAGCGTACGGTGACTTCGACGCGGCGGTTCCGCGCGTCGGCGGTGTTGTCGGGCGTGGCCACGACGGGATTCGACTCGCCGTGGGAGGCGACCTCGACCAGGGCGCCATCAAGTCCGGCGCCGACGAGCAGGTCGCGTACGAGGGTGGATCGGCGCAGTCCGAGTTCCACGTTGGCCGGTGCGGCACCCGTCGTGTCGGTGTGTCCCACGACACCCACGTCGGGCCAGGGGCGCGCCTGCACCAGCGCCAGAATTTCGGAAACGAGCACGCGCGCGGCGGGCGTGAGCGTGTCGGACCCCAGCTCGAAGTAGAGCAAGTAGCGGCGCGCGGCCGGAGGCATGACGGCCACGGCGTCGCCGAAGATCCGCTGGAGGTCGGCGGCAGGCACGACCGCGGGCGCCGGCGGCGCCGACCCGAGTCGCACCTGCACGCCCTCGTTGACGCGAGTCAACGACACGGCGCCGGTGGGTGTCGTGACGGTGGCGCTGCCAAGCGGGCCGTCCTCCGGATGGGTGGTGAGCACGATCAGGTCGCGCGGGGGCGGCGCGGTCACGACCGGCGGCGACGTCGCACAGGCCGCGGCCAGCATCAGGGCCGCCGCGGTCGCCCACAGGAGCAGGTTGCGGGTCAAGGCGCCTCTGCCAACACGAGCACGTGGGTGCCGCGCACGCCGATGATGGAGGTGGGGGTCTGCAGCCGCACGGCGTCGGGCGCCAGCTTGGCGATCATGCCCGACACGTACGAAAGCACGCCGCGCGCCAGCCGCAGGCCCAGACCGAGCTGCCCGTCAGACGGCGCGTAGGCAAAGCGGGTCAGCGCCAGCTCGCTGCTCGCGCCAAGCGACACGCGCGACTCGTCCCGGAGCATCAGCGACAGTCGCCCGTCGGGCCCGGTACGCAGCACGTCGGACTCGAAGACTTCGGCGCCAGCGGCCGCTGCCACGGTCGCGCCGCCACGCACGACAAACGCCGTGCCGGTGACCACCTTGAGGCGGCCAGCGGGCGGCGCGGGCTGCCGGGCCAGCGCCCCGGAAGGCGAGGCCAGCAGCACCAGCGCGCAGAGACACGCGCAACATCGCATGGATGGATCCTTATCCGGGGGACGCCTCAGCATAGCAGTCAGGGAACCTTTCGGCACCCGGCACGGTATTCTGTATCGACAAGGAGCACGGCCCTGAACGGCGATCAACTACTCGAAGTGTTCTTGCGCGGCGCGCTCGGTCGATTCGGACGAAAGCGTTCGCGGCGTGCCACCCGGTTCCTCGGTGGCCAAGGCGGATTCCTTACCGCCAGTACCGTGATGGCCGCCGCTGGCATGGCGTGGGGGCTCTACGACAGCCTGCGCGGGTCCACGGCGTCGCCCGCTGGCGGCCCGGCGCCAGCACCCTTGCTTGGCGCGCCCGGTTGGACCGTGCCTGCGGCCGGTGCGGCAGCGCCCGCGGGGCAGGGTAGCGCGGCGGCCGCCCTCGTGGTGCCACTCGAGGTGGCGCGTCTGGTGCGTCTGGCCGTGTCGGCGGCCGGCGCCGACGGCCACGTGGCCGACGGTGAGCGCGCGCTCATTCTGCAGCATGCCCGTCAGGCCGGCGTCGAGGCCGTCGTCGAAGAGGAACACCGCGCCCGCCGCCCGCTCGCCGAGATCGTGGCAGGCGTGACCGCCGAGGCGGAGCGCCGCGACCTGTACGTGCTTGCGTACACCATCGTGCGTGCCGACGAGGCGGTGTCGGGTGCCGAGCGAATCTATCTTGCCCAACTGGCCCACGCGTTGGGCCTCGACGCCGCGACTGCAGCCGCGATCGAACAGCAGACGAGCGCGGCCATCGAGGGTGCGGCCGGACTGACGCCGGCGACATCCTAGGACGACGGCATTGTTCCCCCACGTTGACGGCGGACGCGCGGCGCGGCGCGTGTTCGTGCGGGTCGTCCGCGCAAGAAAGAGGAGCAGCGATGCAGGGCGCACAGCAGTGGTACATGGCGATTGGTGGACACCAGGTCGGCCCCGTCAGCCAGGAAGAAATTCTCGCTAACCTGCGCAACGGCAGCATCGACAAGGACACGCTCGTGTTCACGTCGGGCATGGCCAGTTGGCAGGCGCTCGAGGACGTGCCGGTGTTTGCCGCCTTCGTGTCCGCCCCAGCGGCCGGCGTGCTGGTGCCGCCGCCCCCTTCGGCGTCCGGCCGACGCGCGCACGACATCGACTTCACGATTCACGGCAGCGAGATGCAGTTCGTGGAGGTTGAGCTCGATCCGGGCGAAGCCGCGATCGCGGAAGCCGGGTCGATGATGTACATGACCGACGGCATCAACCTCGAGACGATCTTCGGCGATGGCAGCCGCGCCCAGAGCGCCGGCGTCCTGGACGCGCTGCTTGGCGCCGGCAAGCGCCTGCTCACGGGCGAGAGCCTGTTCATGACCGTGTTCACGAACACCGGACACGGCAAGCATCGCGTGGCGTTTGCGGCGCCCTACGCCGGCAAGATCCTGCCGATGGACCTGCACGCCATCGGTGGACACCTCGTGTGCCAGAAGGACTCGTTTCTCTGCGCCGCGCGTGGGGTGTCGGTCGGCATCGCTTTCCAGAAGAAGATCGGCGCGGGGCTGTTCGGCGGCGAGGGCTTCATCATGCAGAAGCTCGAAGGCGATGGCCTCTGCTTCGTGCATGCCGGTGGCACCGTGCACGCGCTCGATCTGGCGCCCGGCGAGACGCTGCGTGTCGATACGGGCTGCCTGGTGG
>JANORI010000475.1:0-9753 GCA_031415235.1 Acidobacteriota bacterium
CATCCATGAGCGCGCAGACCAAAAAGCCCATCGCCATCTACTACGAACATCCCGACTGGTTCCGGCCGCTCTTCACCGAGCTGGATCGCCGCGGCACGCGCTACGAGAAGCTCGACGCGACGCGCCATCGCTACGACGCCAGCAACGGCGACGGCAGCCAGTACGGGCTGGTCTTCAACCGCATGAGCCCGTCCGCCTACCTGCGCGGCAGCGGTCACAGCATCCTCTACACGCTCAACTACCTGGCGCATCTCGAGCAGCTCGGCGTGCGCGTGGTGAACGGCCTGCACGCCTACCGCGTGGAGACCTCGAAGGCGCTGCAGCTCTCGCTGCTGCGCTCGCTGCAGCTGCCGTTTCCGGCGGCGCGCGTCATCAACCACCCGTCCGAGGCCCCAGCCGCGGCCCAGGGCCTGCGGTTCCCGGTGGTGGTGAAGGCGAACATCGGCGGCAGCGGAGCTGGCATCGTGCGATACGACGCGCCCGAAGATCTGCAGCGGGCGGTGGAGGAGGGTCGCGTGGAGCTCGGCCTCGACCAGACCGCGCTCGTGCAGGAATTCATCCCGGCGAGAGGCGGCCACATCACGCGCGTCGAGGTGCTGGGTGGCCGCTTCCTCTACGCCATCAACGTCTACAGCAGCGGCGAGAGCTTCAACCTGTGCCCGGCCGACATCTGCCAGTCGACCGACGGCGTGGCCCTGGCCCGCGGCGCGTGCGCCGTGGACGCGCCGAAGAACAACCTGCGGGTCGAGGGGTTCACGCCTCCGCCCGAGGTGATCGCCGACGTGGAGCGGATCATGGCCGCGGCGCAGATCGACGTGGGCGGCGTGGAGTACATGGTCGACGACCGCGATGGCCAGCGCTACTACTACGACATCAACGCGCTCTCGAACTTCGTGGCCGACGCGCCGCGCGTGGTGGGCTTCGACCCGTTCGCGCGCCTGGCCGACTTCCTCGACGCCGAGGTGCGCTGATGCGCTTCGGCTACTGGCTCCCGATGTTCGGCGGCTGGCTGCGCAACGTCGACGACGAGCGCATGGCGCCCACCTGGGACTACGTGAAGACGCTGGCCCAGCAAAGCGAGTCGTGGGGCTACGACCTCACGCTCATCGCCGAGCTGAACCTGAACGACATCAAGGGGATGGCCGCGCCGTCCCTCGACGCGTGGTCGACCGCGGCGTCGCTCGCGGCCGTGACCTCCACGCTGGAGCTGATGGTGGCCGTGCGGCCCACGTTCCACGAGCCGGCGCTGCTGGCCAAACAGGCCGCCAACATCGACCACATCAGCGGCGGCCGCCTGTCGCTCAACGTGGTGTCGTCGTGGTGGGCGGAAGAGGCCCGCCAGTACGGCGTGCAGTTCGATCAGCACGACGATCGCTACAAGCGCACCGCCGAATGGCTGGCCGTGGTGGACGGCCTGTGGCGACATCCGCAGTTCTCGTTCAACGGCCAGTTCTACCAGATCCACGACGCGGTGCTCGAGCCGAAGCCGGTGCAACGACCCCGGCCGCTCGTGTATGCCGGGGGCGAATCGGATGCAGCCCGCACGCTGATCTCAGAGACGTGTGACGCCTATGTGATGCACGGCGACCCGCCCGAGCTGATTGCGCGACGCGTGGCCGACATGACGAGCCGGCGCGAGCGCACCGGCCGTCCGCCACTGTCGTTCGGCGTGGCCGCGTACGCGATCGTCCGCGAGTCCGAGCGCGAGGCCCAGCAGGAACTCGCCCGGATCACCAACGTGAAGGAAGGGTCGGCCGGCTACGGCAACTACCAGCAGTGGATCGCCAACACGCAACTCGAACGCCGGGTCACGCTCGAAGACTACTCGGTGTCCAACCGCGGGCTGCGGTCCGGTCTCGTGGGCACGCCGGAGCAGGTGCGGGCGCAGGTGGAGGCGTTCGACGACGCGGGTGTGGACCTGCTCCTGCTGCAGTGCAGTCCGCAGCTCGAAGAGATGGAGCGGTTCGCCGAACAGGTGATACTGCCCTATCGCGCGGCGACCGCGGCTGGGCCGACAGTGCCGACGCGGCCCGCATTTCCAGCGGGGCTGGCTGAGGGCATCGCCTCCTGGTAAGCTACCCGGCGTGCGCAGTTCTGGCGGCTGGTCGGCCGCCCGTTACGGGCGACATAAATGAGCCCGTCACGACCGGGCCCAGAATTCGGTGGACGAACGCACCGTGTCCTCACTCGGTCGCCGCCTCGGCGCTGTCACGGCCGAACCACCAGACATACAGCGCTGGCAGCACGAGGAGCGTCAGCGCGGTCGACGTGATGAGGCCGCCGATGACGACGGTGGCGAGCGGACGCTGAACTTCGGCCCCGGCCGTTTGTGACAGGGCCATCGGGAGGAACCCGAGGCTGGCGACAGCCGCCGTCATCAGCACCGGTCGCAGCCGATCCAGGGCGCCCTGCCGGACGGCAGCCATAGTGGAGTCGCCCGCGTGTCGTCGTTCGTTGATGAAGGCCAGCATGACCACACCGTGCAGCACGGCCACGCCGGAGACGGCGATGAAGCCGACGCCGGCGCTCATCGAGAAATTCATCCCCCGAAGCATTGTTCGGTGCTCTCGGTGGGTTGGCCATGGTCGTGGCGATGGTGGGCATTTACGCCGTGATGAGTTACGCGGTGGCCCGCCGGACGCGCGAAATCGGCATTCGCATGGCCGTGGGCGCCATGCCGTCCACGGTGAAGCGGATGATCCTGCGCGAAGGGCTCACGCTCACCCTGATGGGCGTCGGAATCGGGCTGGGGCTCGGCGTCGGCGTCGGACGAATGATGGCCAGCATGTTCGTTGACCTCTCGGCGTTCGACCCCGTGACCTTTACGGTCGTGCCGGCTGGGTTCGTCGCCGCCGCGCTGGTGGCGGCCTGGTTGCCAGCCAGGCGTGCGACGCAGGTCAACCCGGTCACTGCCCTTCGCAGCGACTAGTCGCTTGCGGAAGTCGTCACTGGACATCAACACTGACTGGTCATAAAATGTGGCCATGAAGCATGTGCCGGCGGCCAAGTTCAAGGAAACCTGCCTCGCGCTGCTCGATCAGGTCGACCCTGAGGGCATCGTCATCACGAAGCGTGGCAAACCCGTGGCGAAGCTGATCCCGTTCGCTACCGACTCGTCAAATCTGATCGGCGCCCTCACGGGGAAGGTGCGGATCAAGGGCGATATCATGTCGACGGGCGCCTCGTGGCATGCTGAACCTTGACACCCACATCTTGCTGCACGCCGTGACGGGCGCGCTGCGCCCCGCCGAGCGGCGACTATTGGCGACGCAGCCCTGGAGCGTCTCGGCCATCGTGCTATGGGAGGTGGCCAAGCTGGCGCAACTCGATCGGATCACGATGGATCTCCAGGATCCCGAGATCGTGCGCGTACTCTCGAGGGTCCATGTCTGGCCCCTGACGCGCGAGATTGCTCATGCCTCGACCCGCCTCGACGTGCGTGGCGACCCGGCCGACGAGCTGATCGCCGCTACGAGCGTGGTCCATAACATCCCGCTCGTGACTCGGGACGCGGTGCTGCGACGTTCCAAGGTGGTGCCGCTCGCGCGCTGAGACGCGGCGATCGTCCCGGTCGCACCCGTGCGGTAAGCTGGAGGCTCACGGTGGCCCTCTACCTGCCTCGCATCGAACACCCTCCCAAGCGCGCGTAGCGCATGGGAATCGTGGTGTCCATCGGCCCCGTCGCGCCGCAGGCCCAGACGCCGCAGGCCGTCGCTCGCATCGCGGTGCGCAGCGACGCAAGGCCCACTCGAGGGTGCGGCAGTCGTGGCCGGTGCGGCTACCGCCGTCACCGACGCCAACGGCGTCGCGCAGGTGCCGGCGGCGCCGGGTCTGCTCCATCTCACGGTGTCCAAAGAAGGATTCGCCGACGTCACGGGTCACGGCCTTTGCGTCGCGGGTGGCCGATCCCATCGCGGTTGAGCGGGAGGAGTCGTCTGTGCTCGTCCATCGTGACGGCGCCTCCACCAACGTGGGCGTCGAAGTGCTCGCGACCGGACGCAGCGGGCCATTCGTGGCCACTTCCACCTACACCTACGTGCGGTCCACCGAGCAGACCAGTGCCGGCCGCCAGGACGCCTCGCTCACGCCGCGCCACAACGCGGGTCTCGTCGGCATGTGGGAGCCGGAGGGCGTGGGCCGCGTCGGGCTCGAGATCTACTACACCGGCCGCCAGCGGCTCGAGGTGAATCCGTATCGAGACGTGTCACGGCCCTACGTGGTCGTGGGCCTGCTGGCGGAAAAGCGCATCGGCAAGGTGCGGGTGTTCATCAACGGCGAGAATCTGACTGATGTGCGGCAGACCCGGCACGACCGGCTGCTACGTCCGTCACAGGGCATCGACGGCCGCTGGACGGTGGACGCCTGGGCGCCGCTCGATGGCCGCGTCGTGGATGCCGGCCTGCGCTTTCAGTTCTGAGCCTGCGCGGAACGGCCGCGTGCCGCGATCAGTGCCCGCCGAAGTCGAGCACCACGCGCGAGGGCACATCGCCGTGCTCGAGCCGGGTGAAGACATCGTTGATGGCCGCGAGTGCCTGCAGTTCGATGTCGGCTTTCACTTTCCCAGTGGCCGCGAAGGCCAGCGCCTCGGCCAGCACACACGTGCCGCGGCGCCGGGTCATGCCCAGACCCTCCGTGAAGGCGTTCAGCGACGGCGCCGTGATCAGCACGCCGTGGGCGCCGCCGCCGGTGGCCCTCGGTGACGGCCGCTGCGGCATCGCCGGCGGTGGCGGCATTCACCACGGCATCGGCGCCGAGTCGACGCGTCCGACAGCGCCGACAGATCGGCTTCGATGAGAATCCGGAAGCGCCGATGCACCGACACGACCGGCAGCCGCGTGTCGCGCGCCTGCTGCAGACCTTCGATCAGCAGCGGCCGGTAGGTGGCAGCCTCGAGTACGTGCGTGTCGAAGTAGTTGCGCTCCACCCGCGAGGCATTCGTCAGCATGATGCGTCCCACCCCCAGGGCGGCCAGTTGCGCCCACAACCGGCGCAGCACTTTGGGACGCGGCAGGGCGAGCAGCACGTCCACCGCGGGCACACCCGGCACGTCCGGGTCGAAGGTGCAGGTGAACGTCGCGGTGTCCGAGAAGACCGCCGTGATGACCCCCGACTTTCTTCCCTTGGCAGGCGCGCATTGGCGCGCCCAAGGCCACGCCGCGGGCGCAGCCGACCGATCCACCCCACGCGCCGGCCACCTGGGCACACCTCCGGCGGGACCGCGCGCGGGGACGGCGAAGGTGCCATCCCTGGCCGAGCTCGCCGGTTCGTTCGCTAAACTGAGCGGTGCTGATGCGCAGGTCGCCTACGCGGCAAGCGCGCTGGCCGCTCGCCGGCTACTGGACGATGCGGGTGCCGTCGCCGTGGCGAACCTGCTACGTGACCTGGGCGAAGGGTCGCCTTCGAGGCGGCGTTCCTGCGTCGCATCCAGACGTCGTTCGCGGACTTCCAGGCGTCGCTCCGGCCGTGACCCTGTTACGGTCCACGCGGCCCTCACACGAACTCACCTCCGCCTCACGTCCTCCTCAGGACTTCGCCTTTCGCTGTCGCTACTGTGGCCGCGGAGGGTGAGATGGCACGACAGATTCTTCGTCTGGTGTTCGCGACGGTGTGGTTTCTCGCGGGCCGGCCGGAACCGGCTGTCGCGCAAGATCGGAGTGGGCCGCCTCAGCAAAGGGCACACCGCCAGGTGCAGGGGCAGGTCGGGGCCTCAATCAACAATGCCGGCCTGCAGAACACACTCGAGGTGTCGTGGACCTGGCCTACGTCGAACTCCAAGCACCCGCTCTTGTCGGGCGCCCACCTCGCAACGGGCATTACCAATGTGCTGACGCCGACTCAGACCAAGCTCGGTGGATGGATTGAGTACTCACCGCTGTCGATCCTGGACCTGCGGGCCGGAGTCGATCCCTCGGCTTACTTCGGCACCTTCGACTCGCTCATGGGGTTCCCGTCGTATGACGAGCCATTCGACCCCGAGTCGCGAAAGCTGCGCGGAGGCGCGAAGTCGGGCACCGCGGCGCGCGTGTATCTGTCGCCGACGTTGAAATTCAGAGCCGGCCCGCTCGTGGGGTCGGCGGGCGCCGAGTTCGAGTGGTGGCGGTCGAGTGCGGAGGGCGCGTTCTTCTATGAACCGACGCGCGACACGCTGTTGAGGTCGAGCGGGGATCAGGTCATGACGACGACCAGCCTGCTGATGTACCAGTGGACGACTGGGCAGGGGGCCCTGTCGATCGGCGGGATCCACAGCTCGCTTCAGGTGTTCGACGCGTCCGACAACCGCATTCAGCGGCTCGGCCTGATTGCGCTCAAGGAGTTTGGCGCCACTCGCTTCCGTCTACCGCATCCGCGCGTGACCATGGTCGTGGCGCGTTATCTCGACGATCCGTCCAAGCAGGACCAGTGGACCGCGGCCCTCGCGGTGGGCTTCTTCACCAGGTTTTGATCCTCACACTCTCTCAGAGTTACCTTAGCCCATCCTCAGGACATCACTTCCCTGAGCCGCCCAACGTAGCGACATGGTCGTCCCGTCATCACACGCGGTTCCCCGCGCCGCCGACCTGACCCACTTGCGGCCCGCCGACGCTGCTGGACTGCTGGCGGCGAGTGGGGCAGTAGCCGGCACGGCGGCAGGCCCGGCGCTTCCCGCAGCCCATCTGCCCGCGGCTGTATTCGATCGCCAGCGCCGGCTACTACCACTACTTCCGCAACCTCGGACGTGCGTTCGGCCTGTCGGCCCGGCGGCTGGCCCTGATGGAGGCGCCGCGGCGCCACATCATCGGCGTCCAGGGCGCGCGGATGTACTACAACCTGACGAGCATCCACGGCGTGCTCCGATCGGCGCCGTTCGGCGACCGGCGCCGTGCGCCCTTGGTCCGGCACTGGCGTGAGTGCGTCCTCTGGATGCGGCTCTACGGTTATCCGATTCGCCTCGTGTCGTATCACCAGTGGCTGCGGCAGCTCGATCGCGAAACCGAGCCCACCGCGGCCGCGGACGGACCGCATTCCCTGCGCGCGTTGCGCGCCTTCTTCCTGAACCGGCCCGCGGGAGCTCAAGGATTGACGCTGCCAGAAATTCACGAGGAGACGCGTCGAGCTCGCGCCACCGACGAGCGTACGCGCGAGGCCGACCCCACGCTGGCGGCGAATTGCCCTCCGCTTGACGCGACGTTGCTCGACACCTGCTTCCGGGCGTTTGTCGGCTCTGGCATCTGGGAGGTGTTGCGGGAGATAACATGATCGGCCGCCCCCGGCTCGGCTGGGGTTATAGTTACCGGCAAAGGAGTCGGCATGAGACACCGTCTTGCGGTCGTCGGACTCGTCTGCAGCTTCGTCTTCGCGTGGGCCGCGGCGTCAGACGCGCGGCAGACGCCGACGTTCACCAAGGACGTCGCGCCCATCCTTTACAAGAACTGCTCGCAGTGCCACCGGCCGAACGAAGTCGCGCCGATGCCGCTCATGACCTACGCGCAGGCCAGGCCGTGGGCCCGATCGATCAAGTCCAAGGTGGTGAAGCGCGAGATGCCGCCGTGGGGCGTCGGCCACACCACGCTCGAGTTCAGCAACGATCGGCAGATGAGCGACCTCGAGATAAGGACCATCGTGGCGTGGGTGGACGGGGGAGCCCCGATGGGCAACGCCGCCGACCTGCCGGCCCCGCCCGCCTATCCCGGCGGCTGGAAGTTCAACCGCGAACCGGACGTCGTGGTGAAGATGCCGGTTGAATTCACCATCGAACCGAAGTCGGAATACCCGATGCTGGATTTCTACGTGCCCATTCCGTGGACCGACGGCATGAAGTTGATCCAGATGTCCGAGGCCAGGCCGTCCAACAAGGCGGTGGTGCATCACATCACGGTCAGTCTCGTGACCTTCCCGCCCGGCACTGAGGTCATCGATGGCCAGCCGTTCACGACCGATGCGTCGGGCAAGCAGGTGCCGCTCGATCGCCGCACGGCCAGGATCACCGAACAGAAACTGCCGAGCGACATGTTGATCCCGCGCGAGCCAGGCGAGAAGCCGGATCGCTTGAGCTCGGTCGGCGGTTTCACCACCCTGCTCGCGTATGTTGCCGGACGCGGCTTCGACGACCATCCGGACGGCGTGGGCACACCCGCGCTGCCGGGCCAGTACATCAACTTCAACATGCACTACACGCCGACCGGGCGTCCCGAGGTGGATCGCTCGGAACTCGGCCTGTGGTTCGCGAAGGAGCCGCTCAAGAAGTTTCACTTCCGCACGCCGATCAATGAGCGGCAGCACGTGAACGGGACGCTGGTTCGCGGTGCGGTCCCCGATGCCGCGGATGTCGAGGCCGGACGCGTGTCTCAGGGCGCCACGCCCACCACTATCTCGTCGTTCAGTGGCCTGCCGCCCATTCCGCCCTACATGGCCGACTACACGGTCACGTCCGAGCTCGCGATTACGCAGGACATCACGATCAACGGCTTCTACCCACACATGCACGTGAGAGGGAAGGCCGCCGAGTACAGGGTGGTGTATCCCGACGGCCGCGAGCAGTTGCTGTTCGACGTGCCGCGGTATCGATTCGACTGGCAGGAACGCTACGTGCTCGCTGCACCGCTGCCCATTCCGAAGGGCAGCCTCCTGAAGTACCGCGGCGTCTTCGACAACTCGGCAAACAATCCGCTGAATCCGAATCCGGACAAGGAGGTGTATTGGTCCGAGCAGAGCTGGGACGAGATGAGCCTTGGCTGGATCGAGTACACGCTCGACAAGCAGAAACTTCGCACCCCGACCGAAAGCAAACGCGACCAATAGCCGGATGACGTTGATCAGGTTCGCGCTGGCCGCATTGCTTTCTGCCTCGTCTCCGCAGGCGCCGTCCACCGAACAGCAGCCCAAGGGGCTGATGCCGAATCTTGGCCGGCCGACGCGGTCCGACGATGCGGTGCCGCTGCTCGACTTCGAGAAATACTTCTCAGGGTCGTGGACCCTCCAGGCCGATGCGCCAGACAGCGTGCTCGGCTCCGGTGGCGAGTCAAGCGGGACCGTGACGTATCGAAAGCTTGCGGATGGGTTTTTCGAGGCCGTCACCGCGGGCAAGAGCGACGCTGGCGCATTCACCATCAGGGAGACCATCGCCTACCACCGCGAGCAGCGGATGGCCTTCAGGCACGTCACTGACAGCCGCGGCTACGCGTATGTGCAGATGGCCGAGGTCGGCGGGAATATCGGTGGCGACTATCGCCTGTTCTTCAAGAGCGCGCCGTTCATGGTCAACGGTAAGTCCGTCAGGCTGAACCACACCATCTACCTTGCCGCGCCTCTCACGTTCAGGATCGATCTCGAGATCGCCGAAGGCGAAGGGCCGTTCGTGCACCTCAGCCCCTGGCGGTATCGCAGAGCACCGTAGCAGCTAGCGCTGTGGGCGGGCAATTCGACTGCTGATGATCGGGGTGAATTGACTCATGGTCTTGAGTCATTCATACTCATGCCATGAGTAAGCGGCTGCAAGTCCTGCTCGACGAAACCGAATTTCTCGAACTGCAGCGGGTGGCCGGCCGCCGTCGCATGACGGTGGCAGCGTGGGTGCGTGAGACGTTGCGGGCGGCACGGCAGCGGGAGCCATTGGGGGACGCGGCGGCCAAACTCGCTGCGGTGCGAGCGGCTGGCCGGCACGCGTTTCCGACGGCCGCCACGGTGGATGACATGAACGCTGAGATCAAGCGCGGCTACCTCGCATGATCCTCGTCGACTCGAACGTGCCGATGTATCTCGTCGGCGCCCCGCATC
>JANORI010000476.1:0-2941 GCA_031415235.1 Acidobacteriota bacterium
CGAATCGGGCCCGTTCAACCACGTGGGCTGGCGCAACGGCGTGCGCATCGGCCCGCTCGATGAAGATCGCATCACGGCGTTCATTCCGCCCTTCGAGCGCGACGATCGCGTGTATCAGGGCACGGCGGGTGAAGGCGTGGCGGTGGACGCCGACGGCAACGTCTACGCGGCCGAAGGCCCGAACTCGCTCGTGCAGGCGGGCGGCGCGTTCACCAAGTATGCGGTCGTGAAGTAGACGGAGACCGCAGGCCGCGGGCGGAGGTGATCCGCTCGCGGCCCGATCACGGCCCGCTCACTACTTTGCGGTCGGTCGGAACACCGATTCCTTCGGAAACGTCGGGTCGTCGATGAAGGCACGCACATCGCGCGCCACGGCCTTGCCGTTGGCCAGCATGATCCAGTGGTCGTCGTCCGGATAGAGCCTGACGCTCAGGTTCGGCACCCATTTGTCGAGGCCACTCAGATGGCCCGACAGAATCGCGCCGTCCTTCAGCCCCCAGATGACGAGCGTGGGCACGCGAATGGTCGTGTCTTTTGCTCCCTTGGTCATCTCGGCGGCCGACCATGATCGTGGAATCGTGGCTGCCGGGTGCCGGTCGTTGAACGGCGGATTGCGGTGATTCGCGCGGTAGTAGTTGAGCCCCGCGGTCGTCGACCCGGGCTGTGACCAGGCGTCGATCCACATCTGCCGGTCGGCTTCGGTGTAGCGGCCGCTCTTCACTTCGGCATCGACGAAGCCCGCGTGCGCGCGGCGCGTGGCGCGTTCCTTCGTGTCGTTCTCGTCGATGGGCTGCTCGCCCGGCGCCAGGTATTTGTTGAACACGAAGAAGTAGTTACTGGCGTAGCGCTGCGCGGGATTCTCGCGCAGCTCGCGCTCGGAGATGAACGGATGCGCGCCGTTCACGATGATCAGCTTCTCGAGCATCTCGGGGTGATACATGGCGAACACCCACGCCACATTCGCCCCCCAGTCGTGCGCCACCAGGGTGAACTTCCGGCCGGGACCGTTGATGGTCTCGACGAAGCGCCGCACGTCCTCCACCAGGTGCGGCATGGTGTACGGCTCCAGGCCCTCGGGCCGCGCCGACAGGTTGTAGCCGCGCATGTCGAGCCCGACGGCGCGATGATCGCGGCCCATTTCGAGCATCTGGTCCTTCCACTGGTACCAGAACGACGGATAGCCGTGCAGGAAGAGCACGAGCGGCCCTTCGCCGACACTGGCATAGTGCAGGCGCAGGCCGTTGACGTCGGCGTAGTGATCGGTGAACGGCGCCGGCGCGGGTGCGGACTGCGCGGGCGACGAGGTAGCCAGCAATGCCAAGGTGCTCAGGGTGACGATCGCGTGTCGCATGGGTGTCTCTCCGTATATCCTCCCGCGCATGGTAGACGATAGGAAACAGTAGCAGGGGCGGGGGATGACAGAATCGTGCGTTATCAGACCCTCGCCACCCAGCCCAGCCCTCGTCACACCGCCGGAGGACCGCGCGTGCGACGCCCTGACCCACCGCGCGCAGCCCCGTCGCCGGCTCCGCCCGTCCGCACCCGCACCCGTTGCGCCCGCCGCGAGGCTACGTCCCACCGCCTCCTTGACACCCGCCTCGATTCAATCCCCATAGCCGGCGCCTGAGTAGCGGTTTCGTCCAACACGTTCTGTCATCCTCAGACCCTGCTAGTGTTGCCTATCGTCCTTCGCCCAGCGGCAGGCGCTCGACACGTTGGCTGCACAGCAGGGCGGTCGGTTGTCAGACGCCGCTGCCGACGCGTTGGCGCTCGACGCGCAGGCGTGGGCGCGCGCGCCGCAGCGGCGGCAGAAGCGCCAGACGAAGTAAGGTGCTCCGCATTGTGTCGACGCGAATGTCTGCGTCAGCGCGTTGATTCGGCCGGAGGGTCCGCCCGGGCAGATCCTCGCGCGTTTCCTTCGTGGCGGCGACTTCGACCTGGTGGTCTCGCCGGCCATCATCGACGAGACGATCACGGCGTTCCGGTATCGCAAGGTTCGCAAGTACCTGCGAGCCGCGGCCGAGCCGGCGCTCTGGTTCGAAGACCTTGTGCTGCGACAGGCTTTCGCACGATCCTTGTCATCAGATGTGTTTCTTGATATCATCAACGCATCATGCGAACGACCGTTGATATTGCTGACCCTATCCTGCGTGAGGTCAAGCGACTGGCCGAAGCGGACGGACGGTCCATGGGGTCAGTCATGTCGGAACTGCTGGCAGACGCCGTGGCTGGCCGACGCACTGCGCGTGCCGTGGCTCCGTTTGTCTGGCCCGTCCATTCGATGAACGCACGGGTGAGCCTGGACGACAAAGACGCCCTCTACGCCGTCCTCGACGCCGATCGTTCATGACCTACTCGCTCGACGCGAACGTGCTGCTCTATGCGTCGGACCGGTCGAGCCCACGCCACGACTCGGCTATCGCGTTCCTCCGCCAGTGCGCCGACCGTCCTCAGCTCCTGTGCCTGACCTGGCCGACCGTCATGGCGTACCTGCGGATCGCGACGCATCCCGGGATCTTCTCCAGTCCCTTGCCCTCGGCCGAAGCGCAGTCAGGCATTGACGCTCTGCTGGCGCTTCCCCACGTGCGGGTGCTGTCGGAGCAAGAAGGGTTCTTCGAGATCTACAAGGGGGTGTGTGCTGGCGCCGGTGTTCGCGGCAACCTTGTTCCCGATGCACACGTTGCTGCCATCTTGCTTCAGAACGGCGTGCGAGTGATTTACTCGAGCGACCGCGACTTTCGCAGGTTCGAGCAACTGGAGGTGCGCGACCCGTTCGCTCTGCCCTGACAGAGGCGCGGGGCCGACCCTAGGGCCTGTCAGGGAATGACTGACCACCTCTGGCCGCACGTATTCCCGCGCATGGTATCGCCATTCGCGCCGCTGCGCGGGGCTCTACCGCGTCAGTGGGCTGGTCACCGAGATCAGCATGAACGTGACGCTC
>JANORI010000477.1:0-18594 GCA_031415235.1 Acidobacteriota bacterium
GCCCGCTTTCGACGCCGCGTAGTTGGCCTGACCGGCATTGCCCATCTGGCCCACGACCGAGCTCATCGCGATGATGCGGCCACCCCGCTGCTTCAGCATTGGCTTGAGCGCCGCCTGGCACAGCGTGAACGCGGCGGTGAGGTTGGTGCCGATGACATCGTCCCAATCGGCGCGCTTCATGCGCAGCATGAGCTGGTCGCGTGTGATGCCGGCGTTGCTCACCAGGATATCGAGCCGCCCGTGGGCCGCCACCACGCCGCCTACCGCCGCCACGACCGAGTCGGCGTCGGTCACGTCGAGCGGCACCACGGTGGCCCGCCCGCCGGCCGCCGCGATCTCGTCCACGACTGTCTGCGCATTGGTGCCCCGCGCGGCCGCCGCCACGATGGCGCCCTCCGCCGCCAGCTGGAGCGCAATTGCGCGGCCAATGCCCCGCGACGCTCCGGTCACCAGCGCCACCCGCCCCTCGAACCGATTCATGATGGGTCGCTCGTCCGTGCGGCGCTGACGCCGAAAAGAGCCTCGATGGCCGCCAGGCCCGTCGGCTGTTCCAGATTGAGGATCGTCGCATCGCGTGCGACTTTCCTGATGAGCCCGCTCAGCACAGTGCCTGGACCCACCTCAACATATGCGCTCACTCCGTCGGATGCAAGACGCCGGACGGTCGCGTCCCATCGCACCGGCGCGCAGACCTGACGAATGAGCGCAGCCACGGCTGCCTGGGCGTCGAGCTTCGGCGCCGCGTCCACGTTGGCGACGACGGGCACTCGCGGGTCGCGTACCGGCACCGACCGCAGTTCCGGCGCGAGCCGCGCTTCGGCAGGGGCCATCAGCGCGCAGTGGAACGGCGCGCTCACCTGCAACGGAATCACGCGCTTTGCGCCACGGGCCTTGGCACGTTCGCCCGCCCGGGCCACGGCCGCGGCGGTGCCGGCAATCACGATTTGTCCGGCGGCATTGAGATTCGCGGGACTGACGACCTCGCCCTCCGCAGCCTCATCGCACGCCGCGCGGACCGCGTCTTCATCGAGGCCAAGGATGGCGGCCATGGCGCCGTGTCCCACCGGCACGGCCTCTTGCATGTACTGACCGCGGTGGTGCACCAGCCGGACGGCATCGGCAAATGCCAGCGTACCGGCCGCCACGTGCGCCGAGTATTCGCCAAGGCTATGGCCAGCGACGACATCCGGCCTGAAGCCGCGCGCGTCGAGCACGCGCCAAGCCGCCACGCTCACCGTGAGGATGGCGGGCTGCGTGTTCTCCGTGAGCGTCAGACGCTCGGCCGGGCCTTCGAAGATCAGCGCGCTCAGGCGCCACCCGAGCGCCTGGTCGGCTTCGTCGAAGGTCGCGCGCGCCTCGGGAAACGCTTCGGCCAGCGCCTGGCCCATGCCAACCGATTGCGACCCTTGCCCCGGAAACACGAACGCCGTCATGCCTGGTTCTCCATGGCCCGTGTCACACGCGCGGCCACCTGCGCCACCATGCCGTCGGCCGCAAACCTCGAGGCCGCCACGACGGCGTTGCGAATGGCCTTCGAGGACGACCGTCCGTGACAGACCAGCATCAAGCCCGACACACCCAGGAGCGGTGCCCCACCGTACTCCGAGTAGTCCACCCGCTTCCGAAACCGTCGGAACGCCCGCCGCGACAGGAGGTAACCCATCTGACTCGAGAACGTGCTCGACAACTCAGCGCCCAACAGTTCCTCCACGGTTTCGACGAGTCCTTCGCACAGCTTCAGGGCTACGTTCCCGGTAAAGCCATCGCAGACGATCACGTCGGCGTTGCCCGAGAAGACGTCACGGGCCTCGACGTTGCCCACGAACCGGACCGGTGCCGACTTCAACAGTCGGAAGGCATCGCGCGTCAGCTCGTTGCCCTTGCCCTCTTCCTCGCCAATCGAGAGCAGCCCCACGCGCGGCGCGTCTACGCCGAGCAGCACACCGGCATAGACGGCGCCCATGATCCCAAACTGCAGCAGATGGGACGGACGGCATTCAAGCGTGGCGCCTGCATCGAGCAGCACCGCCATGCCGGTGCGAGTAGGAATAGCCGGCGCAAGCGCCGGACGATCCACGTGCGCCAGCATGCCGAACGCGCCGTGCGCGGCCACAACGGCCGCGCCGGTGTGCCCGGCCGTGACGACCCCAGAGGCGGCCCCCCGCGCAACCAGCTCCGTCGCAACGCGCACAGAGGCGCGCGGCTTGCGCCGGAGTGCCTGTGCAGGGGACTCGCTCATGCCGATGACGTCCGGGGCTTCGACCACCAGCACATCGAGCGCATGGCGGTCGGGATACCGCGCCAGCTCAGCCTCGATGGCCGATGGCAGACCAACGAGCGTCACGGCGACGCCCGAGTGCCGGGCCGCCGCCAGCGCGCCGTCTACGACCTTCGACGGGGCGTGGTCGCCCCCCATCGCGTCGACCGCGATGCGCGACGACGTCAGCGCGTTACTCCTCGTCGACGGCGCGGACCTGCCGCTCGTTGTAGAAGCCGCAGAAGGCACACACGCGGTGTGGCGCCTTGGGCTCGGCGCACTGGGGGCACGCGCCCGCCGTGGTGGCCACAAGCGTGTCGTGGGTGCGGCGCTTGCGACCGCGCGTCTTCGAGTGTCGGCGTTTGGGATTAGGCATCGTCTTTGGTCCGCGGAGAGACAAGCGCCTGGAGTGCGGCTAGGCGCGGATCCAGCCACTGCGGGTTGCACTGGCAGCGCTCGGTGTTGAGATTGGTGCCGCACGTCGAACACAAGCCCTGGCAGTCGGGCCGGCAGAGCGGCTTCATTGGAATCGCGAGGTAACACTGCTCGCGCACCATCTGCCCAAGATCGATCTGGTCGTCGGGGTAGAACGTGGTCGAAGGGTCGTCCGCGGGGTCCTCTTCGCGGTTGCCCACGAGCGCCTGCGGCAGATAGCGCAGGTCGAAGGTCAGGTGCACCGGCACCTGGAAGGGCTCGGCGCAGCGGCTGCAGACGAGCTCCAGGCGGGTCGCCACACTGCCGGCGAGCCGGACTCTGACGTCGTCCTTGTGAATCGTCATCGCCAGGCGCACCGGCTCGACGACCACGTAGTCGGCCTCGGGGGAGAACGACTCGAACGGGTAGGCGCGGTCGAACGGCGTTTCCGGCTGACGGATGGTCTTCAGGTCGAGCTGCATGACTGGGTGCGGCGCATTGCGGATTTCCGCGATGAGCCGACCAGCCAGTATATCACGCGACTTCAGCCTGGTTCGCCTCGTCTTCGCCAGGCGGTCCGGGCGCTCGGGCGTTGGCTCAGCGCTCCGGCGTGAACCGCTCCGAGACCGGCCAGGGTCCGACCCACGGCTTCGGGACGAAGAACTGCTCGAACAGGCCGACGGCGTACCGATCGGTCATCCCGGCGATGAAGTCCTGCGTCGCCACGTCGAGGCCCTCGGCCTCGACGGTGCGCAGATCGAGGAAGCCTGCCGGTGCGCGCTGCACTCGCTCCCAGAGGCCGCCGAGGATGCCCTCGGCTTTGGCGAACTCGGCCATCGCCGAGGGATTCTCGTAGACTTCAGCAAACAGGTAGTCGCGGAGTTCGAGTGTCGCCTCGAGCATCTCGTCGCTCATTCGGATCTCGTCGGTGCCACCGCCCAGCGTCTCCCGCACCACGTCGGACACCATGCGCCCGATACGCTCCGACGCCGACGCGCCGAGCACGCGCAGCGCACGATCCGGCAGCCCTCGCTCGCGCAAGATGCCTGCGCGCACCGCGTCATCGACGTCGTGGTTCACGTAGGCGACGATGTCGGCCACGCGCGCCACCTGCCCCTCCAAAGTCGAGGCGCGGTGCTCGGGCGCAGCCCCAACCGGCATGCCGTGCTTGCCCTTGGAGTGCCGGGCGATCCCGTCTCGAACCTCCCACGTGAGATTGAGCCCCTGCCGGTCGTGCTCGAGGACGTCCACGATGCGCAGACTCTGCTCGTAGTGGTTGAAGCCCTTGGGGCTGAGCGACTGCAGCACGCGCTCGCCGGCATGGCCAAACGGCGTATGGCCAAGGTCGTGCCCGAGCGCTATCGCCTCGGTCAACTCCTCGTGCAGCCGCAGAACCTTCGCAATCGTGCGGGCGATCTGCGAGACCTCCAACGTGTGCGTCAGCCGGGTGCGGTAGTGATCGCCAGCTGGCGAAAAGAACACCTGCGTCTTGTGCTTGAGGCGGCGAAAGGCCTTGGTATGGATTATGCGGTCGCGGTCGCGCTGAAACGAGGGCCGAATCGGGTCCTCGGCCTCGCTGCGCAGACGCCCTCGCGTGTCGCGGCTGCGGGCCGCTTGCGGCGCCAGCACCTGATGTTCGCGCAGCTCGAGTTCTTCACGAATGGTCATGCGCACGTGTCCGCTGAAGAGGGCATGCCGCCATCGTAACAGCCCCCGCGGTCCTCAGCCCAGGGCGTCGAGAAAACTCTCGCCGTGCGGCATCGGTTCCAGACCGAAGTAGGTCGCGAGCGTCTGGCCAAGGTCCGCGAACGTCGACCGGGTGCCGAGCGACCGGCCCGCCTGCTGGCGGCCCGTCATCGCGAGCAGCGGCACGTATTCCCGGGAATGATCGGTGCTCGGCGTCGTGGGGTCGTTGCCGTGGTCGGCGGTGACCACGAAGAGATCGTCTGGCTGGAGACGCCCTAGCACCTCGCCCAGCCGCGCGTCGAAGCGCTCGAGGTTGGCCGCGTAGCCCTCGACGTCGTTGCGGTGGCCGTAGAGGGAGTCACAGTCAACCAGGTTGGCAAGCAGCAGTCCGGGCACTCCCAGATCGAGCGCTGCGCAGATCTCGGTCACGCCGTGATCGTCGCTCGTGGTCGGCATCGAGGTGGTGATCCCCCGGCCCGCGAAGAGGTCATTCACCTTACCCACGGTCGTGACCGGCACACCGGCGGCATGCAGGCGGTCGAGTAGCGTCTCAGAGGTGGGCGGCATCGCGTAGTCGTGGCGATTGGCCGTCCGCGCAAACGCGCCTGGCGGGCCCGCGAACGGACGCGCAATCACCCGCCCCATGCCCAAACCACCAACGGCGAGCTGGTAGGCAATGCGGCACCACTCATACAGCTGAGGCACCGGGACGACACCTTCATGGGCCGCGATCTGGAAGACGCTGTCGGCCGAGGTGTAGACGATCGGCCGCGCGGTGCGGCAGTGCTCTTCACCCAACTGGTCGATGATGGCAGTGCCCGAGGCCACCACATTGCCGAGCACTGGGCGGCCGATGCGCGACTCGAATGCAGCGATCAGGTCCGACGGAAGGCCGGAAGGAAACGTCGGAAACGGCCGCTCGAGCACGACGCCCATCAGTTCCCAGTGACCGGTGACCGAGTCCTTGCCGGCCGATCGCTCGGCCATGCGGCCCCAGCACGCTCGGGGCGCCGGCGGCACCGGCACGCCAGACATCGGTGCCGCCGCAGACAGCCCGAGCGCGGCGAGGACGGGGATCGACAGGCGCCGCGCCCGGCTGATGTTGCCGAGCGTGTCACTGCCGGCATCGCCGTACGCGGCGGCGTCGGGCAACTCGCCGGCACCCGCGCTGTCGAGCACGATCACGATCGCGCGCGGAGCCGTCACTGGTAGCCCTCGGGACGGTCAGGGGTGGTGCGACGAGAAGTAGTTCGGCACGCTACGCGGTACGCGAAGCGTGGAAATCGCGTGTTTGAACACGAGGTGGTCTAGCCCGTCGCACTCGATCACGACGGCGAAGCGATCGAAATTCTTGATCCGGCACTCGAACTGCCTGCCGTCGAGCAGGTGCACGGTGACAATCAGCTTCTCCCGGCGCGCGTAGTTGAGAAAGACGTCCTGAATATTGGGTGCGCTCGATTTTCCGTCAGCCATCGCCCACGTCTCTCCCGTCGTCGTGCAGACCCCGCGTTCCCAAGAAAGCGAAGACGCGCGCATGGACCTGCGCCGACTCGCCGGGACCGTCAAACCACTCTAGAGTAGGCTCTTTACGGAACCAGATCAACTGCCGGCGCGCATACCGGCGGTTCTCCTGCACGATCTGCGCGCGGGTTTCTTCGAGTCCACGGACGCCGCGCACGAAGTCCAGCATCTGCCGGTACACGAGACCCCCGAACGGACGCACGGCCGACGGCAGGCCGCTGGCGAGCAGACGCCGCACCTCCGCCTCGAGGCCCGCGCGCAGTTGCGCATCGACGCGGTCCCGCAACCGGGGCTCGAGCGCCGCCGGGCTCAAGCGGAGCGCCACGGCAATCGCCTCGAACTCGGGCAGCGGCGACACGGTGTCGGCGAAGTGCGCTGTGAGCGGCCGTCCGGTCAGCGCATACACTTCGATCGCGCGAATCATCCGCTTCCGGTCGGCCGGCTGGATCCGCTCGGCCGAGGCCACATCCACGCGGCGCAGCACGCGGTGCAGCCACCCGTCGCCGCGCCGCGCGGCCACGCGCTCCAATCGCGCGCGCAGCACCGGGTCGGCAGGCGGTCCTGGGAAGAGCCCGCGCGTAAGGGCGCGAAAATAGAGCCCCGTGCCTCCGGCCACGATCGGCAACCGGCCGCGCGCGTGGATGTCCCTGATCACCCGTGACGCGTCTTGCGCGAAGCGTGCCGCAGTGTACTCGTCGGTCGGCTCCACGAGGTCGATGAGATGGTGCGGAATACCGCGGCGCTCCGTCACCGGTACCTTGTCGGTGCCGATGTCGAAGCCGCGATACACGGCCGTCGAATCGCAGTTGACGATCTCTCCTCCGAAGCGCTCGGCCGCCGCCAGCGCCAACGCCGACTTGCCTGTCGCCGTGGGGCCGAGGACCGCGAGGTACCGTGGTGGCGTCACAGCCGCCTCAGCACGCCAACTGCCCGAGTGCCAGGGCCAGCAGCGCCGTCAACACGGCCACGGCACCGGCCTGCTGTGCACTGCGCGTCATCAGCGTTGAGACGGCGACTCGTTGTAGAAGAACGTCACCGTGAAGAAGGCCTTGTCGGAGGGATACTCGGGCGGCAACGGCTGGGTCGGGTTCGACGTGAGCAGGGCGTTGTACGACGACCGGTTGAACGAATCGATCTCAGAGGGTCCCACGATGGCGATGTCCGTGATTCGGCCGTCCCTGTGCACGTTGAACTGGACGACGACGCGTCCGCGCATGGCCAGCGCGGAGTTCGGGATGTTCCAGTTCCGCTTCACCTGCGCGATGAACCGTCTGATCCAAGGCCCGAACTCCACGCCCTTGGTGTCGAACTGGATGTTCGGCCCGAACTCGTTGGCACCGCCCTGCTGGTTCCCGAACGACTCGCGCTCGACGTACTTCTGCAAATCCCGGAGCGCTTCCCCAAGACGCCCTCCGGCCGGGCGCTCGGCGGCAACCTGATCTGCGGGCACCGGGGCCGGCCGGCCGTTTTCGGCCTCGGGCAGACGCATGTCGTCGTCGGTCGGGCGCGGCGCAGGTGGCGCGGGCTCGGGCTCCGGCCCCCGTCCCATCGGGCGCTCCTCCGGTGCTGCCTCCACGCGCTCGACCGAGTCCCCACGCGAGAACGGGAGCGCGTTCTCGGGACGTTCCGCCATATCCGGTGCTTGCGCGACGCGGTCCTGGTCTGACGCATCTGCGCGTGGCGGCGGCGCGGGCGCCGGCACGTCCCGCAACGGCTCGACGACCACGAAGCGTGGCGCCTGGTCGGCTCGTTCGCGCTCCTCACGCGCGGCTTCGGGCTCAGGCTCGGCGCGTTGGAACATCTCGAGCTGCGGCGCAAAGAGCAGCGCCAGCACGATCCCGACGTGCACCACGACCGACAACACGACGCCCTCCCGGCGGGAGATCGCGCTGCCGACCGCCTCTACCTCGTCGTAGCGGTCGTCAAAGTCGAAATGCATGAAGCCTGTGGTCGATTATAGCCGTCGGATCCGGTCACACCACGACCCGCCCGCCGCCGTGATGCCCGTTATCGCGGTCGCGACGCCGTATAGAGATAGACGACGCCCAGCGTCAACGGTCTGCTCGCCGCCCCGGCAAATCCGGCGCGCGTGAGCACGTCGGCGAAATCCTGGCCCCACGGGAACGCCCTGACCGAGGCCGGCAAGTAGCTGTACGCGACGCCATGACGGGAGACGAGGGAGCCCACACGCGGCAGCACGCGCAGGAAGTACCAGGCATAGAGCTGACGCAGGCCGGGGGCTCGAGGCAGCCCGAACTCGAGAATCGCGAGCCGGCCGCCCGGCTTGAGCACTCGCAGCATCTCGCGGCAGGCCGCATCGGCCACCTGCACGTTCCGGATCCCGAAGGCGATCGTGAGCGCATCGATCGAGGCATCGGCCACCGGTAGCCGCATCGCGTCGCCGCGCACGAGCTGGACGCCCGCCGAGAGCCCCGCAGCGCGAATCTTGTCGCGGCCCTTCGCCAGCATCGCGCCGGCGAAATCCACGCCCACCACCCGACGACTGCCTGGCATCGCGCGCGCCGTGCCGATGGCAACATCGGCCGTGCCGGAGCACACGTCGAGCACGCGCTCGACGCCCGTGAGCGCCAGCGACTCGATCGCGCGACGGCGCCAGTACCGATCGAGCCCGAGTGACAGCACCGTGTTCAGCAGATCGTAGCGGCCCGCAATCGCGTCGAACATCCCCGCGATGCGCGAGGGCGCCTTGTCGAGGGGGAGTTCCGCCGGTGGCGTGACCTCAGCGGACATAGAGCGACATTGCCGTCGTAGTCATATACAGGATGCCGACATAGCCATTCAGATTGAACGCCTGCGCCGCGCGCGACAGGTCACCGGCGCTCACGAGGGATTGTTCGTACCCGAGCAGGAGCGCGACGAGGGCGACCCCCGCGAGATAGAGAGGGCCGAGCGGCACGACGAACGCGAGCGAGGCCATCGCCGCAACAGTCGCGACGTGCAGCAGCCGCGATAGCCGCAACGCGCCAGCCACGCCGAAGCGCACCGGAACGGATTTCAACCCCTGCGCGCGGTCAACGACGACATCCTGACACGCGTAGATGATGTCGAAGCCCGCGACCCACAGGCCAATGGCGAGGCCGAGCACCCACGGTGCCCATCCGCCACGCCCGCCCGCCGCCAGCCAGCCGCCCACGGGCGCCACGGCCATCGCGAGCCCGAGAAACGCCTGCGTGTAGTAGGTGTAGCGCTTGGCGAGCGAATACCAGAACACGATCGTGAGCGCCAGCGGCGATAGCCATCCGCATAGCGCGCCCAGTTGGGACGACGCGGCCACGAAGACGGCCGACCAGGCAGCCACGAACATGGCGGCCTCGCGCGAGGTCATCGCACCGCGCGGCAATTCGCGGCCAGCGGTGCGCGGATTGCCGGCGTCGAACCTGGCGTCTACGAGCCGGTTGAACCCCATGGCGGCGCTTCGCGCGGCGACCATACACACGAGAATCCAGACCAGTCGTGTCCAGGTTGGTGGCGTATCCTGTGCGGCCAGCAGCGCGCCCGTGAGCGCAAATGGCAGGGCGAACACCGTATGGCTGATGCGGACGAACGATAGGTAGGTGGCGAGCGTCGCCATCAGGACGCACTCCACCAGGGTCTGGCGCCAACCCATCGGATGCGATCGGCCGAGACCCCGGACACGAGAGCGCACTCCGGATCGGCAGTACTGTCCGGCAGGCTCACGGCAATCAGGCGCGCGTCCTTGCCTGGAGCGATCGTGCCGAATCGATGCTCGAGTTGCAGCGCGGCGGCGCCACCGATGGTGGCGGCCTCGATGAGGCGCCGGGGCGCCACGCCTGGCGCCAACCGGTGCAGTTCGGCGAGCTCGCTGAACAGGTTCAGGTCCGGCACGCTGGCCAGGCTGTCGGTGCCAACCGCCACGGTCACCCCTGCGGCGAAGAACCGCTCGACCGGCGGCGCCCCGGCGCCCACCCACGCATTGCTCCGGGGACAAGTCACCAGGTTGGCGCCGCAGGCCGCCACCCTCGCAAGTTCATCGTCGCGCAGCTGGACGCCGTGCACCACCAGCGTGCCCGCGCCGATCACGCCCAGGTCGCACAGGTAGTCGCCCGGACCGGTCCCTGGCGGCGCCCAGTCAGGGCGCCACACACCAAGCGCCTCGAGGCGGTCGCGCCACGGACCCGTTCCGTCGCGGAGCAGCTGCACCTCCGCGACCGATTCCGCGACGTGCACGCTCGTCAGCGGACGCGAAGCCTCACGCGCCTCGTCACGGATCGCCTGAAAGAGTTCGGGCGATACGGAAAACGGCGCGTGCGGTGCGGCCACGACGCGCACGGACGACGACGACAGTGCGGCGCGCCGCGCGCGCGAACTCGCCACCGCCGCTCGCCCGTCGCCATCGCGAAAACCCATCAGCTCATGGAACACGACACTTGGCATCCGCATCTCGGCCAATACGGCCGGCGTCACGAGAGCGTTGGCGATGTCGCCCACGGCGACGGTCCCGGTCGCGCGCATCTCGTCAACCGCCTCGCGCACGGCCGCGATCGCCACCGGGTCATCGGCCGACTCAAACGACGGCCGCGCCCGCATCAGGTGCCCGACCCAGGTGAGGAAGTCGCTGCCAGGCGGGACCCGGCCGCGCAGCCACGAGAGCTCGAGATGCGTGTGGGCGTTCACGAGGCCAGGGAGGATCGCGGCGGAGCCGAGGCTCACCTCGCGGGCAGCCGCAGGAGCGTCGGCCCCTTGGCCCACGGCGGTCACGAGGTCGCCCTCGACGCTCACCCAGGCGTCGCGCAGTGGCGGCACGCCCACCGGACAGACCCAGTCAGCCCGCAGGAGCAGCGACGAACCATCCATCGGCACGGCCGCTCAGGCGACCGGCGACGGCGGCGCGCCGGCCGCGGCGCGCTGGCGCTGCCCCGCCGCGCTGCGCGCGGCGTACTGCGTAAGTTCAGCTGGCACCGAACGATCCCCATCGGCCCGAGCCGTGGCCAGGGCGAGTCGGCGCGGCACGTCACGCTCACGGAACACCGGCGTCCCCAACCGCTCGTAGTGCATCGTTCGCCGCGAGGCGACAAAACCGGCGTCTTCGATATTCCGCACGATCTCGAGTTCGTCCATGCAGTAGGCGGCGCCGGCCGCTCGCACCACGTTCTCTTCGATCATCACGCTGCCCATGTCATTCGCGCCAAATGCCAGGCTCAGCTGACCGACTTTCCCGCCCTGCGTGACCCACGACGCCTGCACGTTATCGAAGTTGTCGAGCACGAGTCGCGCGACCGCGAGCGTGCGCAGGTAGTCGATGCCGGTCGCCTCGATACCGCCCCGCTCCGTGTGGTCGGGCTGATAGCTCCACGTGATGAACGCGGTGAATCCGCCCGTGTCGTCCTGCAGCGCCCGCAAGCGCACCATGTGCTCGAGGCGTTCCTCGTCGGTCTCGACGGTGCCGTACATCATGGTGGCCGTGGTCCGCAGCCCAGCCACGTGGGCAGCGCGCATCACGTCGAGCCACTCATCGGACGATGCCTTGGAATAGCAATTGAGCAGCTTGCGCACCCGATCGACGAGGATCTCGGCACCGCCACCTGGCACGCTGTCGAGCCCCGCCGCGATCAGCCGCGTCAGCACCTCGGACACAGGCAGACGCGACGTGCGAGAGATGTGCAGTACTTCGGGTGGCGAGAGCGCGTGCAGTTTGAAGTCCGGATACCGCGCCTTCACGCCGCGGAACAGATCCTCGTACCACGCAAGCGGCAGGTCGGGATTGTGCCCGCCCTGCAACAGCAGCTGATTTCCGCCGAGCGCGATGGTCTCGTCGATCTTCCGGTAGATCTCCTCGAAGCCCAACACGTATCCGTCGGCGTGCCCCACCGTACGGTAGAAGGCACAGAAGTTACAGCGCGCCACGCACACGTTGGTGTAGTTGACGTTGCGGTCGATGATGTACGTGACGACCCCGTCCGGATGCTTGCAGCGGCGCACGGCGTCGGCCATGCGGCCCAGCCACGCGGTCGGCGCGTGCCGGTACAACCACAGCGCTTCATCGGCGGCCAGACGGCCGCCGTGGGTGATCCTGTCGCCGAGGGCATCGAGGGTGAGAGTCATCGGAAGAACCGCAGCGGCGCGGCGCCAGCGGCCTGGTGCACTTCTGTGGCCAGCGCGAAAAAACGTTCGAGTCCCGCGCGTTCGCGGTCGCCAAACGTGTACCGAAGATTATGACGCAGGTACGAGCGAATGGTGCCGGCCACGTCATCCTTGTTTCCCGCATACGTGCGCGCGATCTCGTCAACCGCCGCCACGCCGCGGTCTCGTGCCGCCTGCAAGGCCCGCACGTGGTCGGGACCCAGGACGCCGGGTCGGCCGGCCCACGCCGCGTACACGAAGGGCAAGCCAGTCAAGTCACGCCAGGCCTCACCCAGGTCGAGCTTCTCGACTCCGTGGGCGGCTGGATCGACCGCCAGCGCCGGGTCGCCGATGATCAGGGCGGCGTCGGCCTGAGCCAGCATCTCGCCGATCACCGGCCGGGCCGGCACGAACGCAGGCGCGATGTCCCAGTACTTGGCGCACAGCACGCGCGTCAGGGCCACCGACGTGCGCGAGCTGGTGTCGACGGCCATCCGCCGGACGCGCGCGATGGGCACCGAGGTGAAGACCGCCACCGACAAAATCGGCCCATCGGAGCCAATCGCCAAGTCCGGCACAAGACGGTAGTCGCCGCCGAGATACTCGATCGAGGGAATCAGCCCGAGATCGACCTCGCCGGCGCGAAGCCGGGCGGCACAGGTCGACGGCAGGTCGAACTCCAGGTCGAAGAGCACCCGTTCATGCTCGAGCCCGCACACGAGAGGCCGCGCGTTGACGAACGAGACGGCGCTGACCCGAACCGGCCGAGTCATTCGCCGACGCGCGTATGCCGGCCGGTGCGCTCGGCAGGAGTCAGGCCGGCGGCCACGATGTTCCGCCGCAGGTCTTCAAGCGTGGCGCGGCGGGGCCCGTGCGAGAGGTCGTCGGTCGCCGGGACGCCATCGAGATCGTCGGCGCCGACCGTCAGCGCCACCTGCGCGAGCTTGGGACCGTAGAGCATCCAGTCGACCTGCACCGATGCGATGTCTTCGAGCACCAGACGCGCCAACGCCACCTGCCGCACGTCGGAGTACCCCGTGGTGGGCATGCTCGCGTCAATCTCGCGCGGCAGCGGAGCCACGGCCTGGAGCCCGCCGACGGCATCCTGGAGCGCGCGCACCTGGAGCAGCCACGCGGCGCGGTCGGCCGGCTCGCGCTCCACACCGACGACGCGCACCGCGAGTCCGGCGTCGCGCGCAGCGCGAACCCCCTCGGCAGCGCCGGGGCCGGTCTCGCAGAACGCCAACTCATCGAGACCCGATGCCGCCAACGCGCGGCATCCTTCTTCACCGCCCAAATGGACGATGTCCGACAGCACGAAGCCTCGCAGCACGCAGGCGCCGGCCAGCGTCTTGGCCTGCAGCACCGCGTCTACGGCATCGTCGAGCGAGGGCGGCGTACCGGTGAGGCGCACCTCGTGCGCCAGTGGAGGCGGAGCCGTCCAGGTGGCCGCATCAGCGATATCGAGCACGTGCACGCGCAGAAACGTCGCGACGGCGCCATGACGCTGGCGGCGCACGTCGTCGGCGAGCGCACCGAGCGCCAGGATATCGGTCGCCGCAGCCAGCTCGGCCACCGTAGCGGCATCCAGGCGGCGCCCCTCCAGGACCTGGCTGGCAATCTCGTGGCGAATCGTCGCGGGGGTGTCAGCGGACATGATGCATGCGCTCCACGATCGTCGTCGCGAGCCGCAGCGCGTCGCGCCCCTGCTCGCCGGTCACACGCGGTGCCCGATCATGACGAACCGCCTGTACGAAGTCCTCGAGCTCGCATCGCAGCGGCTCGTCCTTGGGGACGTCGAGCTTGCCTCCCTGGATCTCGGGCCGGCCGGCGGGGCCACCGCCAAGCGTCCAATGCTCGACTTCCTGGGCGGCGTAGTCGATGGACAGATAGCTCTGCGGCTGGAAGAACCTGATCTTCCGCACGCGGTCGCGGCTGATCCGGCTGGCGGTCAGGTTCGCGATACAGCCGCCCTCGAAGGTCAGTCTGACATTGGCGATGTCGATGCGGGGCGTGAGCACGGGCACGCCCACCGCCTCCACGGTCACCACGGGCTCCCCCACGATCGCCAGCAGCAGATCGAGATCGTGAATCATCAGGTCGAACACGACGTCGATGTCAAGGCTGCGCTCAGGAAACGTGCCGAGCCGATGCGCCTCGATGAAGCGCGGGCGGCTGAGCAGCCCGCGCGCCGCGGTCACCGCCGGATTGAAGCGTTCGGTGTGGCCGACGGCCAGCCGGACACCGCGCGCCGACGCGGCAGAGATGAGCGCGTCCGCCTCGCTCACCGACCGGGCCAGCGGCTTCTCGACAAGCACGTGCACGCCCTGCGCGATGAAACCGAGCGCCACCTCGGCATGTGCGTCGGTGGGCACCGCGATGGTCACTGCGTCGACGTCAGCTGCCACGGCCTGCCACGCCGTGTAGGCCGCGCAGCCGGCCGACACGGCGATCTCGGCAGCGCGACTCTCGCTGGTGTCGACCACCCCGACAAGCTTCACTCCGTCCATCGCGGCGAGCAGTCGCGCGTGGTGGCGTCCCAGGTGGCCCACGCCGACCACTGCCATGCGCAGCTCGCCGTTGTTCACGGTGCCCCCTCCGCCGCCCGCGCCCGCCCCACGACGGCGATGCCGTGGTCGTTGGCGGCCGCGATCAACGCGGTCTTGTCGAACATCAGCGTCTTGCCCGCGTCGAGCGACAACACAGCCGCCCCCGCGCGCGCCATCGCCTGGATCGTCGGAATGCCCACGACCGGGACGTCGAATCGCATGTCCTGCTTCGGCTTGGCCACCTTCACGATCAGTACTCCGGCGCCGGCCAGATGTCCGGCACGCTCGATGACGGCGTCGGTGCCTTCCATGGCTTCCACTGCCACGACCGCGGCGTGCTTCACGGCGATGGTCTGGCCGATGTCCAGTCCCGCAATGGCATCGGCCATCCGGTAGCCAAAGGCCAGCGACTCGGCTTCCGCGCCCGTTGGCGCCCGTGAGGTCATGACGCCGGCATCGGCCAGTAGCGGCTGCAGGAGCGTCGTCGAGTCGATGAGCTCGATGCCACGTTCCCGCATCACGTCGGCCACGGCGCCGATGATCGCGTCGGTGCTGCGGGAACGTAGCTTCATCAGCACGCCCAAGAACGTGCGATCGGGCACGACGGCAAAGAGCTTCGTGTGTTTGACTTGGCCGGCCATCACCGCGTGGGTGACACCCGCCTGCTGGAGCACATCGAGACAATGGCCAAGATGCCCCAGCGACACGCGGTGCACAGGCACCGCCGGCGGACCACTCGCAGCCTCTTCGAGTGCCGCATCGGCCTCTTCCTTGACCGCCACGATCGTCAGGTCATACTCGAGGCTTCGAACCGCCTCGAGCACCCGGAACGGGAACCGGCCGTTGCCGGCAATCAGCCCGAGCTTCACCTGCGTCCTCGCCTACTCGTCAGTGTCGCCGGCACGGAGATTGGGCCGGCGCAGGGTGACGCCGCGTGACGAGGACCTGATGAACTCCACGAGGTACCGCACCTCGGGGCACGAGAGACCCGCTTCACCGTCGATCGTTTCGAGCGCTCGTGCCGGCGTGAGCCGCGACGTGAGCAGATATCGGTACGCGCGCTTGAGTTGACTCACGACGTCTGGCGTCAAGCCACGGCGCACGAGGCCGACGGTGTTGAGGCCGTAGACACGCGCGCGGTTGCCGACCGTCTTCGCAAATGGCAGCGCGTCCTTGGTGACCACGGAATACCCGCCGATGAAGGCGTAGCGGCCGACGCGGCAGAACTGGTGCACCCCGGAGTAGGCGCTGATCTGCGCGAAGTCCTCGACGGCTACATGGCCGCCCAGCGTGGCGCCAGGCCCGAAAATCGTGTCGCTGCCGACGTGACAGTCGTGCGCGACGTGCGCGTAGGCCATGAACAAGTTGCGGTCGCCGACTCGCGTCTCGCTGCCTCCTCCGACCGTACCGCGATGAATCGTGACGCACTCGCGGAACACATTCGAGGCGCCAATCACGAGCCGTGTCCGCTCACCTCGATACTTCAGATCCTGAGGCGGCAGGCCAATCGACGCGAAGGGGAAGATCTGCGTGTCGTCCCCGACCGTCGTATCTCCCTCGATGACCGCCGAGGCACCCACCATCACGTGACGGCCGAGCACGACGTGGGGACCAATGACGGCCTGTGGGCCAACCACGGTGTGCGGGCCAATCACGGCCGTTGGATGTACCACGGCGGTGGGATGCACGCGAGGCAGATCGGAACGCACCGCCATGACGAGCACGGCCTCGACGACCACCACGCCCGCGACATTGGCGGACGCGTGCACCCGCACGATCGGGCCGCGCGCTCGTCCGATCCGGACGTCGAGTAGCAGGCGATCGCCAGGCACGACGTGGCGGCGGAACTTGACGTCGTCCACGCCGCGCAAGGACACGATGGTCGCTGGCGAGGTGCCCGGGCGTTCCAGCAACAGCAGGGTCGCGGCCTGGGTCAGGGCCTCGAGCATCAGCACACCGGGCATGAGGGGCACGCCTGGGAAGTGTCCCTGAAAGAACTCTTCGCTCACGCTGACCAGCTTGAACGCCGAGAGGCCGTCACCGTCGACACGGGGCGACACCCCATCGACGAGCACGGCCGGACAGCGATGGTGGTGACGTTCGAGCAGGGAGGAAATGTGCACGCTCGGGGACTCTGGTCTGCTCAATACGCCGGCAGGCGGCTCCGGACGATCGGAGCCGCCTGCCTGGCGGGCGCGCGGGTTACGGCCCCTGCGGCTTGGGCGCGGTGGGCGGCGCAGCCTTCATCGCCGCATCGAATTTCTTCACCACGTCGGCCGTGATGTCGAGGGCGGCATCGGCCCACACCAGACCGGAGTCGGGACCGTTGAAGATGTAATACAGCCCGCGTTCCTTGCCAACTACCTCGATAATCGGAGCGATCCGGCGCTGAAATTCTTCCTGCAGCTGCTGCTGCAGTTCCTGCACCTCGGCCTGCGCGTCCTGCGTGGCGCGCTGCATGTCGACCTGGGCGCGCTCGACCTGCTTGGTCAAGTCCACACGAGCGGCCTCGCTCATGACGGCGCCGCTCTTGTCGAGTTTCTCCTGCAGCGCCTGAGCCGCCTTCTGGCGCTCGTTCAACTCGGCGACCTTGCGCTGCTGCAATGCCTGTACCTTCGCGCTCGCCTGCTTGCCGTCGTCTGACTCGGCCACCACGCGTTGCAGCACCACGAAGGCGATCTTGGCACCCTCTGGAAACGGCAGTACTGGCACCGGGGCCGGGGCTTGCGGGGCCTGCGCAGCGGGCGCCGCGGGTTTGGCCGGCGCGGGGGCGGGCTTGGCAGTCGCCGGCGCAGTTGGAGTCTGGGCAAACGATGCGGCTCCCGTCATCACGACGAGGCCAAGGGCCACAACCATACGTCTCATTGCTGACATCCTTTTCGACAGTACCGAGAATCTTCGTATTTTACTCTACTACGGCAGGGCGAGTAAGATCAGGGGGTTCTGAATGCCTGTCCAGAGGATTGCAATGCGCCGAGTGACGCTCGCTTTCACAATGGTTCTTCCCGTGCTGGCCGCGGGCTGTGGCGACAACCTCCTGACCTCGACCTCGCCTACCCTGCCACCGACCATCGTCACGGATACCTTCACCGGCACGGTGACCAGGAACGGGGCAACCGCGCACCCCTTTCCGATCGCATCCGCGGCTGGTGGAGAAGTAACGGCGGTCCTCAAGACGATTGCCCCTGACGGCGCAGCGGTGGTTGGCATGAGCCTCGGAACCTGGAACGGCACGGGCTGCCAGGCCGTGATTTCCATCGATCGGGCCACGGTGTCGTCGGCCATCATCGGGCGGGCCACCTCGGCCGGCACGCTGTGCGTGCGGATCTTCGACGTCGGCACCCTCAGCGAGCCGCAAGACTACGAGTTGCAGGTCGCGCATCCGTAATCCCGACCCGGAGGCCGTCGTCAGGGGCACGGCCACAGTCCCGCCCCTCGATCGCTAGAACGTCGATCCCACCGCAAACCGGAACGTGAATCGCCTGGCCGGCTGCAGTTGGTTGGTCAGCACGCCGCCCCGCTGCGGGTTGTAGGCGAAGATCAGGCGGAACGGCACGTTCAACACCGGCATGAAGAAGCGGATCTCGGCGCCCGTCGAGGTCTTGAACGCACTGCGCTGGCCAACCGAGCGCGTGGTCGCCCCCGGCGCATTCGGATCCACGAACCCCGTGAACGCGAGCGGATCCACCAGCAGTGGCGGCGTTGGCTGCACGATCTCGATGATGTCTTCCTGCATGGCGAAACGCTGGCCGATATCCCGCACCTGTCCTGTGTCGTAGAACATCACCAGCCGTACCGGGCCGACCACCTGAATCAGGTACTCCGCATTGAGCAGCACGCTCTTGTTGCCGCCCAGCACCACCCCGGTCGTCACGTCGCGCGGACCGATGCTGCGGATGTCGAAGCCGCGGATGCTGAACTCGCCCCCCTGAATCAGCCGCTCGAAAATCGGCAAGGCCTTGGTGTTGCCGTACGGCCGGATGTACTGGAACTGCGCGCGCCCGCCCAGCGACATCCGCGGCGTGAGCCGGCGGAACCCCACGCCCTCGATCGTCGGCTTGAGGA
>JANORI010000478.1:0-3971 GCA_031415235.1 Acidobacteriota bacterium
GAGAATCCGTGCTCGATCTGGCTGATCGCGCTGTCGTCGACGCCCCGGGCCTCGGCCGGCGCGCTCGGGTCGAGGCTCACTTGGTGGCGCGGCTCTTGCGGAACGCCTCGCGTTCCCGCACACCCTGGTCGTAGACCTCCACCGGCACGATCAGGCCCCGCATCGACGTGGCGAACTTGTCGGCCATGTCTCGGAACGCCTTGGTGTTGGCCGCATCAGGCACGAGCACCTTCAGGCCGCGCTTCAGCATCTCGGCCCGGGCCTGATCGTCCTGCTGCGGCACGTCGCGCTCCAAGCCGTCCTGAATCTTCTTGGCGACCGTGAGCACCTGCTGGCGGTCGGCCTCGGCAATGGTGTTCCAGATCTTGACGTCCACCACCGTGGCGCCGGCGAGCGGCCCGATTCCCACGTCGAGCATGTTGGGCACGTTGCGATACCACTGGAACGCCAGCGTGGCCAGCGGGGTGGACGGCACGGCGTCGAGCAGCCCGGTCATGAGACCACTCTGTACTTCCGAGAACGGCAATGGCCGCGGGTTGAAGCCGTTCTGCTTGTAGAGCTGCACGAACTGATCATCACCAGCGCTCGTGTAGAGGCGCGTCTTCTTCAGTTCGTCGACGTTGGGTACCGGGTTCTTGCTGAACAGATAGACCCAGCCCGTATCGCCCCAGTTGAGCAACACGAGCCCCTTCGCTTCGAGCTTGGACTTCAGCAGCGGCTCCATCTTCGCGCGCACCGCGCGGTACTCGTCGTAGGTGGCGAAGAACATCGGGATCGTGAAGATGTTGAACGCGTTGTCGACCGAGGCCAGGCCCACGGCGGTGATCGACGCGGCGTGCTGCCGGCCAATTTTCATGTTCGAAATCATCGTGGCTTCGTCGTCCTGCGCGGCGCCGATCACCCGCACCACGACGCGGCCGCCGGTGGCCGTGCGCACGTCGGCCTCGAACTGCTTCAGGGCCTTGTGCCACACCGAGCCGAGCGGCGCGGGCGAGGCGAGGCGGATCGTCGTCTGCGCGCTGGCCGCGCCGGCTGCGCAGAGCAGCAGCAGGGCCGCGAACCACGAACGGAAAGTCAGGGTCATGGGGAAGTCGTCCTTCAGTTGGTGAACAGCTCGTCGACACGTGACTGCAGGATGCGCGCGCGCTTCTGCGCGATGAGCGTGGCGAGCCGGGTGTCGGGCACGTCGTCGGGATTCACGGCCAGCGCCTGGTCGAGCAGTTTCAGGAACTCGTCCTTGTTCTGCGCCGGCTGCGCCACGCTGACGGCCATGGCCACGTAGGCCGACGCCGACTTGCCCTTGGACAGCTCAACCGCGCGCTCGAAGTGCTTGCGCGCGCGCGCCGCGTCGCCACCCATCGACGGCGACATCCCGTCGAGCGTGATGTAGACCTCGTGGATGCCGCCATCGGCATTGTCTTCGTCGATGGCGAGCGCCTTCTCCATCAGCGTCCGCACCACCGGGAAGTCGGCCACAAGATCTGGTTGGTCCACGCCCACGGCGATAGCCGAACCCCACGACGCACCGAGCCAGTAGAGCTCGTCCACGTCGTACTTCACGGTCCCGAGCGCGGTGGCGGGGTCGGCAGACAGCGCCGCGCGCAGGCCCGGGCGCTTCAACTCCACCCGCCGCATGCAGTAATCGCGTCCACGCAGATACAGACGACGGGCGCGCGCTTTGAGCCGCTCGCTTTCCTCGTAGTTGGTCGATTCGAGGGCCTCGCCGTCAAGTTGCACGAACGCATTGGCGTACGAGGTGAAGCCCGAGCACGCCGTGAGCAGCATGCCTTTGTGCTTGGGCGAGGCCTGCAGCAGCGACTCGAGCGTCTTCAACGAGAAGGGCAGCGCCGCGCGGATCAGCTCAGGGTCGTCGTCGGTCGTGTAGACCGCCGGCCCCGGGGCCGACAACATGTCGCCTAACTTATTGACAGCGAAGGACTTGACAGAGCAGCCCGACAGCGCCAGAAGCGCCAGGCCCAGGTGCGCCAGGCGGCGTAGCCGAGGTGAGGTGGCAGGATGAGAAAGCAACGTCACTTCAGGATAGACGAAAACTTCCGCGCCGGCGATGCGCCGAGCATCTCCGCCCGGAGTTGCCGCTGCCTCCGCACCGGTGGCGTTGACGTCGCTGAAGACAGCGTCCGGGCTTGGGGTGGGTACCTCGTTGCAGCGGCTGTGATCTGTACCGCGAAGCCGCCCAGCCGCCAGCAACGAGGTGCCCGCCCCAAGTTCGGGCGGCAGCGACACCGACGCGCGAAATGCGCCGCGCTATCGGGCCTTGCCCTCGATCTCTTCGTAGGCCCGCGCCACGCCGTGCCACAGCACCCCTGTGGCGGTCAGGGCCGGGTAATTGGCGACGTGCTTGCGCATGTCCATTTGCTTGGCCGCGTCCTCCGCCCTGACGCCGGCTTTGTGCAGGGCCTGCGCCTGCGCCCAGAAGTCGCGCAGGTAGGCCTGGAAGTGGTCGACCTTGGCCTTGCCCTTGAAAACGGTGCCGTGGCCCGGCAGCGTGATGTCGTAGTCGAGCGCGCGCAGACGCTCGAGGGTCTGCGGCCAGTCGGCCAGGAAGGCGTCGCCGAGGTATGACGTGCCTTCCACGAGCAGGTCGCCGGTGATCACGGCGCGCTCCTTGGGCAGGAAGACGACGACGTCGCCGCCGGTGTGCCCGCGACCCAGGTGGAGCAGGCGAATCTCGCGGCCGCCGCGGAAGAGGGTGACGTGGTCGGTCAGTGTCAACGTGGGCGGCTTCACGGCAATCGTCTTCGTGCCTTCGAGCTGCGTCTCGAGCATGGCGAGCTGCTGCGCGAGTTTGCCGCGCTCAGCGGCGTCGGCCGCCTTCGCCGCGCGGTCCTTCAACTCGGCGATGCGTCCGGGCAGGCCGCCGATGAACAGGTCCCAGCTCCGGCCGCGGGTCGAGTCGCCGGCGGCAAGACGACGGCGCGTGTATTCGTGGCCGATGATCTCCACGTCCGGCCCGTAGATCTGGTTGCCGTGCGCGTGATCCCAATGCCAATGCGTGTTGATCACGTAACGCACCGGCTTCGGCGTGAGCGCCTTCAGCTCTTCGCGCAGGGCCCAGGCGCCGCCGGGCGTCATGTGCGTGTCGACCACCAGCACGTCGTCGGCGTTCACGACGATCGACGCGTTGCACCCGACCGAGAGCGCTCCCGTGCCCACGGCGTGATACACGCCCGGCGCGACTTCATTGAAGGTGAACGCCTTGCCCGTGTAACGCGCGCCGGCGGGCCGTCCCGCGTCCTGCGCGGCGACGGGCGGGGCGCCCGAGTAGGCCACGGCCGCGGTTGCGGCCAGGGCGATCACGGCGAGGACGAGCCAGCGGTGGCGGCGGAGCGTGTTGGGCATGGGGCCGCAGGCTACCACGGCGCGCAGCCTCCAGCGTCTACGCGAACGTGGCCACGACCGGGCCGTGGTCGCTCGAGCCGAACTCGCGCTGCACGACGCACGTCTGGGCCGTGCCGGCCAGCGCCTGCGACGCCACCACGTAGTCGATGCGCCAGCCGATGTTGCGCTGCTTCAGGTTGCGCCACGGCGCCCACCACGTGAAGAGGTCGTCGTCGGTGGGATGCAAGGTGCGGCCGACGTCGACGAGGCCGTGCGAGAGCAGGCGATCGATGAGCGCGCGTTCATCGTCGCGCGTGCCGATCTGATTCGGCTTGCGTTCGCGCGGATGCACGTCGCGTTCGGTGAGGGCCACGTTCAGGTCGCCGCAGAAGAGCAGCGCGCGCCCAGCGGCCTGGTGTTCGGCGGCCCAGGCGTTCATGTCGGTCAGGAATTTGATCTTCGCGGCGTAGTCCTTACCGCCGTTCGGCACGTAGAACGACGACGTGAGCACCGGCCCCTGGCCGAAATTCAGCTCGGCTGAGATCACGCGCTGTTCGAAGTCGAACGGCGGATGCGAGTACACGGGCGGCGTGGTGACGAGCGACTTGGCCACCAGCAGCGCCACGCCCGAG
>JANORI010000479.1:0-4019 GCA_031415235.1 Acidobacteriota bacterium
GCCTGACGATGACGGCGGCCAGCGCCACCAGCAACAACACCGAGAATGACCAACGTCGAGCGCGCATCATGGGTCTCCTTTCCACGTCTTCAGTCGGTGCCGCCCCGCATGTACCGGCCGATGATGTGGGCGGGGTTGGCGCCCTTCTTCGGACGGAACTTCTGCGGGCGTCCGACGTGCACATCGGCGGTGTAGAGGTTGCCCTCGCCGTCGGTGTGGAACTGGTGCACGCCCCAGAAGCCGCCGGGGAAGGCGCCGAACGTGCCCCACGAATAGAGCAGCTTCCCGGCGAGGTCGAACTTGGTGAACTTCTGCGTCGTGCCGTCGGCCACCCACAGGTGCTGGTCCTCGGAGAGCAGCACCGAATAGGGCCGTCGTATGTTGGGCCACGCGTCGAGGAACTTGCCGTTCTCGTCGAAGACCTGAATGCGAGAGTTGGCCCGGTCACTGATGTAGATGCGCCGGTGCCTGTCGATCGCAATGGCATGCACGGTGTTCATGTAGCCAGGGCGCGTCTCGGTGGGCTCGTTGCCCTTCTGTCCCCAGGTCAAGAGGAACTTGCCGTTCTTGTCGAACTTGGCCACGCGCGTGTTGACGTAGCCGTCGCTGACGAAGAAGGTGCCGTCGGGCAGCCACGCGACATCGGTGGGCCGATTGAAGTGCGTGCCGTCATCGCCCGGCTGCATCGGCGTACCCACGGTCATGACCAGTGTCTTCCCGTCGCGGGTGAACTTGTAGATGGCGTGGGCGCCGTCGTCCACCAGCCAGACGTGCCGCTCGGGATCGTACGGGTTGACCAGCACGCGGTGCGGGCGCACGAACATCTTGTTGTGCTGGTCCCACGACTCGACGAGCTTGCCGGCGCGGTCGACGACGTTGAAGACGTGATCCCAGCGCGGGTGCCGGGCCGGATCCTTCTGCGCCAGGTCGTAGCCCGAGGCGTTACGCGCCGGGATGAAGTTCTGGGCGGGACCTCGGTCGTCCTTGATCGCCGGCAGGCAGCCGCGGCTGAAGATGTAGACGCGGTCGGGGCTCTCGGCCCAGATGCCGCCGGTGGAGCCAATGACGAAGCCGTCGCCGCAATAGTTCTGCGGCCAGCCGGCCACCACGTCGTACGGCCCGGTTTCGTCGCCCCCGCCCTTCTGGGCAAGGACGGCGGCGGTGAACAGAAGCGCGAGAACCGCGCACACGGCGCCGATGTGCTTGATCACGGAATACCTCCCTCAACGATTGCCCTTCTTGAGCTCTTTGACGAACGTCGAGGCCTGGGTGGCCTCGGGAGTGCCGGGGTGTTCGGCGACGACGCGTTCGAACAGTTCGAGCGCTCCGGCGACGTCGTTCTTGCTGAAGCGCACCTTGGCCATGCCCAGGGTTGCTGACGCGTTGCGAGGCGTCGCGGTGAGCACCTGCTGGAACTGCGCTTCGGCCTCCGCCACCTTGCCCTGGGCGAAGTAGACCGCCCCCAGGGTGGCCGTGGCTTCTGCCGCCAGCGGTTCCTTCGCGAGGTCGGGCGTGCTCGACAGGCCTTTCTCGAGCGCCATCACCGCCTTGTCGTAGGCCTGGGTGTCGACGTAGGCGCTGCCGAGCTGGTACTGAATGGCCGCATCGTCTGGGGCCAGCGCCGCGGCTTTCTCCAGGCTGGCGACGGCCTCCGCCGGCCGCTTCAGCTGGAAGTAGGCCAGCGCCAGGTTCACGTGGAGCGGCGCGACCGTCGGCGCCTGCGCGATGGCGGCCTCGAATCTCGACGCGGCCAGGGCGAAGTTGCCGGTGTTGTAAGCGGCGACCCCTTCCTGGAACTCCTTCGAGCCGCCGGCGGCGGCCTTCGCCAACGTGAAGTCGAGGTTGCGGTCGGTACCGGCCGTAAGCTTGACCTTGTCGTTGACCGGCTGATAGCCCTCGAGCTGGACGGCCAGCTCGTACTCGACCGCCTGCAGGCCGCGGCGGTAGAACCGGCCGTCCTTGTCGGTCGTGAGCGTCACCTGGCGCCCACGATCGAGGTTGACGAGGCGGATGGTCACCCCTGGGAGCGGCTGGCCGGCTTCGTCGACCACCCGTCCCTTGACGACGCCCAGCTCTATCTGGGCGGTCGCGGAGACGGCGCTGCAGACGAGCGCCATTCCCACCAGCGCCGCGATTGCGAGTGCTCGCATGGCCAGGTCCCTTAGAAGCGCAGCCGGATGCCGAGCTGCGACTGCAGCGAGAACTGCGCCGCCGTTGGGATCAGGAAGTTCGGCGACGAGCGGTTGCCGGTCGGCGCGATCTCGTTCAGACGGTTGAACACGTTGAACACGTCGAAGAAGAAGTCGAGGCTGTCGAGCCGGCCGCCGAGCGGCAGCTGATAGCGCATCGACAGGTCGACCAGGAACGAACCGGGTCCGCGGATGCCGAAACCTACTGCGCGGCCCTGCCCGTCGACGTCGGAGACGATCGGCCGGAGCAGGTCGTCGATGCCGCGGATCGGCCGGTCGTTGTTGTCGAGGTCGCCGTTGACGTCGCGGCCGACCGTCTCGTTGATCGGCGCGCCGGTGATGGCGCTGACCACCGTGGCGAAGGTGAGCGACCTCCACGGGTTCCAGCTGCCGCTGGCCGCAAACACGTTGGTGCGGTTGGACGAGAACTCGCCGTAGTCGGCGCGCGGGTCGTTGTCGAGCCAGATGCGCCGCGCGTCGGGGTTGCCGGTGCCCACGTAGTTGCTGCGCTGCAGGGTGTAGGCCAGACGGCCGCTCCACCGGTTTGCCATGCGCTTCACCAGCGACACCTGCAGGGACTTGTAGTCGCCGTTGAAGACGTCATTGGTCTGCGACTGCAACACGCGCTGGAAGCTGACGCCGCGGGCCTCGGCCGGGATGATGGCTCCGGTCGGGTCGAACGCGGCCACGCCGGGCCGCACGCCGTTGACCGGTTCGTTGATGTCGATGACGCCCAGCTGGTCGCGCGACGCGTTGGCCACGTAGTCCACCGACAGGGCCATCTGCCCAAACAGCTCCTGGCTCGCGCCGGCGCTCCACGACCAGGTGTGAGGCATCTTCCGGCCCGCGCTGTCGACGCGCGGGTTCCGGTTGAACCCCGTACCGGCCACCACCGCATCGCGCAGCGCGTTCAGCACGGCCTGGCCAGCGGGAGAGAGGCGGGCCACGCCGGGGTTGCCGGCCGTGTCGCTGATCATGTCGGGGACGAGCACGAGATTGGCATTCGGGCTCGACGCGTTGATCGAGATCGACGGGAACAGTGTCCTGACGCCGCTCTGCTGCAGGGTCAGGTCGTGCACCACGGGCACGTAGGCGTAGAATTTGCCCACGCCGCCACGGACGATGGTGCGTCCGGTGCCCAACACGTCCAACGCGAACCCGGCGCGCGGCGCGAAGGCATTGTCGTGGTTGGGCGTCTGTTTGTGGTTGTCCCAGCGCAAACCCAGGTTGAGGGTCAGTCTGCTGTTGACGCTCCACTTGTCCTCGACGAAGGCGTAGCGGCGCTGGTCCTTCGACACCACGGCGTAGCCGTAGTCGCTCCGCGGGCCGACGGTGACGTCGAACTGGAAGGGGTGCGTGGCCGGGTCCGCCGGGTTGTAGGGCGCGTCGGTGCGGAACTGGAAGGTGCCGGAGTCGAACGTGGAGCGCGGGTCCATGTGGTTCCAGCTGTAGCCGCCGCCGGCCTTCACGGTGTGCTCGCCGCCGAACAGGCTGGGGATGAAGTAGCTGAACGCCTGGTCCACGACGTAGCTGCGGATCACGGTGGTCGGGCCGGTGCCCCCGGTGCCGGTGATGTAGCTGGCGTGCGTGTTGCGCTGGCCGATCGAGAACGGGTCGCGACCGCCGAAGCCGATGGCTTTACCCTGGTCGTTGAAGAAGCCCTGCGGCGCCGTGGTCAGCGATTCGCCGATGCGCCCGAAGCGGGTCACGCTCGACAGCCGGTCGGTGAGCACGCTGGTGTAGGTGCCGGCCCACAGCGTGTCGTGGTCGGCCTCCCAGACCCTGGCGTCGGGGGTCTCGGTGTTGGTGTTGAAGCCCTCGCCGCGCGAG
>JANORI010000480.1:0-22470 GCA_031415235.1 Acidobacteriota bacterium
CGAGACCCGTCCTGCCGTGTTCGAGGTGCTCTGCGACGAGTGTGAGACCGCGCTGAACTTCGACGAGGCAGACGATGCGCTGCGTCGCGAAGTGATGCTGACCGTCGGCGCGCGCTAGTCGCGAGCCGGTTCGGTGTTCGACCGAGGGGCCTTGGGGCCCCTTTTGTCGTTTGCGGCCTCAGCCCTCGTCAATTTCGCGGTCCGCTTCCTCGAAGTAGTCGCACTCGGGGCAGATCCATTCGCGGATCGGCGTCTTCAGCACCTGCGACGACCCGGGGATGTGTCGGATTTCCTCGCGTAGGCTGAGCCGCATGAATTCAGTGCACTGCGGACATTCCTTCTGCATGGTTAGCAGCCCGTGGTGAAAGTCATGGCGCAGCACCGAGACGCGCGAGACGCTCGGCGGGCAAGGCGCGACGACTGAAGATATCGAGCAGTATCTGAAGGAGGAGCAACGCCGCCCCCCGGGATGTATCGCGCGTCGAATGCCGTCATGACTTTCACCACGGGCTGCTACGCCATGGTAGTGAACCGCCGTTGCCTTGACAACCCGCCAGTCGGCTCCTAAGGTACCGAGGTGCGCTACTGGAGCGTCGATGAGGCGTGGACGGCGGCTGAGAGCTCACCGGAGCTCGACTGCGAGCTGCGCCAGAAGCTGGCCGACGAAGTGGCCATCGACTTTCCGTCGATGCGCGGGCCCATCAGCCGCATGCGCGCCAGCTTCGGCGACTCCACCGACATCACTCCGCTTGTGGCCCACGTGCGCCTCTCGCCTCGTCAGGCCTTCCAGGGCACCAAGGTGCCGCTCGACGTGCCGCTCACGCGCGCCTGCGTCGGCTGCGGCGGCCGCGGGGAATCGTGGAGCGCGTCGTGCTCGCCCTGCGAGGGCACAGGCGTGGCGACGGAGCGCTATCCGCTCACGCTCACCGTACCGGCGGGCGTGGTTGACGGTGCCCGCTTCTCGTTCAGCGTGGCGCATCCGCGCGGCCATCGCGCGCACGTCGAAGTGCGCGTCGCGGTGCTGTGACCCGCCACGTCGATTTCCTCGCGCAGCTCTACCGTGTGTGGGGCGCCGTGTTCACGATCGTGGGCGCCGCCGCGCTCGCACTGGCCGGCGGGGCCGCGGCCATTGCCCGCGTGTCTGGTCCGGTCGCCACCGGATCCGACGTGGCCGCGGGAGTCACGGCCGTCGTGATGGGCGGGTTGGCTGTGATTGCCTTGATCTGGGCCGGCCTGCACACCTGGGTGGGACGCGCGCTGAGCGGCCATGGTCCGCGCGCGCGCCTGCTGGCGCTCGGGCTGGCGGTGGGGAATCTGCCGCTGCTGCCTTTCGGCACCGCGCTTGGCGCCTACGCGTGCTGGGTGCTGCTGCACAACGACGGCCGCCACGTGTTCCTGCCGACGCCGCAACCGAACCCGCCCGCTGGCTCCTGAGTCGGTCCCCGGTGCGCGCCGGGCGCGCCGCTACGCGCCGGTGGGCGGCCGGTCGAGCGTGCCCATCGCCGTCCACGGCCCGCACCGCAGCACGCGCTTGGCCGCCATCCACCCGCCTCGCGCGAGCCCATAGCGCTTGAGCACGGCCTCGCCGTAGTGGCTGCAGGTCGGGTCGAACCGGCACTTCACGCCCGTGGTGGCGAAGACTCGCGACAGCGTCGCCTGATACCCGTGCACGGCCGCGATCGCCGCCCGCGAGGTGAGCTGCCGCTCCGGCGCGCGGGTGAGATTCCACACGCCGGCCAGCACCAAAGCGAGGAGCACGCAGAGGGCGAGTCGCCGCGTCGACACCCCGGCGCCGGTGGTGGCGGAGTGTCTCACGACGGCGAAAACTGAGCCCCGGCAGTTCTGCCGGTCCCTGAGTGGCCCGGCATGCCGGAGCGAAGTTGACCCGGAGGGAGATGCCACGTCACCTCCGACGCCTCATCTACAGCTTGTCGGCGTACTGCGACACGCCCGGCACGATCAGGCGGCTGCCGTTCACGCCCTTGACGATCGCAATGATGTGCAGCACCACGATCCCGAGCCACACCAGGAAACTCAGTAGCCCCACCACACAGCCAAGGATGGTGCCGAGCGCCATCTGCACGATCGTGATGGCAATCCAGAAGACGATTTCAGCCAGCATCAGCACGATGCCGTGCTTGGCGTGCCACTGCACTTCCTTGTCGTCCTTCTCCACGAGCAGCGGCACGAGTGCCAGCAGCCACAAGTAGGAGAGCACGATCATCACGCCGCGATTGCTCGACTGGGTGCCGCCCGTGGGAAGCGGTGGCGGTGGCGGGGTGGTGGCGTCTGCCATCGGAGCCTCTCTTGTGGCCGCGTGAATGGGCGGGCCGCGACGTGGAGTCTACACAAAGGCCCGCTCTTCCGCCACCGCCGGAACGCTGGAGTAAGCTTGACCGGTTGGACGGGAGGAACGTGTGATGTCAGACGGACTGCAGCCGGGACTGGTGCTCGACGCGCTCAAGGGCGTGGTGGACCCCGACTTTCGGCTGGACATCGTAGCGCTGGGGATGGCCAAGCAGGTGACGGTGGCCGAGGGCCGCGTGAGCTTCACGCTGGAATTGCCCACCCCCGCGCACCCCGCGCGCGAGCGCTTGAAGGAACAGGCGCAGGCGGCCGTGGCTGGCCTGCCCGACGTGACCGGCGTGGACATCACCGTGACGGCCAACGTGAAGTCGGTGACGAAGCCCGAGCATGGCCGTCCGCCGCTGCCTGGCGTGAAGAACGTGATTGCGGTGGGCGCAGGCAAGGGCGGCGTGGGCAAGAGCACCGTGTCGGTGAACCTCGCGCTGGCGTTGTCGCAGATGGGCGCCAAGGTAGGCATTCTCGACGGCGACGTCTACGGTCCCAACGTGCCGCTCATGTTCGGGCTCACCGCCGAGCTCGGCACCGACGGGCAGAAGATCGCGCCCGCCGAGAAGTACGGCGTGCAGATCGTGTCGATGGCGTTCATGGCCAGCGACGACCAGGCGCTCATCTGGCGCGGTCCCATGCTGCATAGCGCCATCCGCCAGTTCTTCACCGACGTGGCCTGGAAAGACCTCGACTATCTGATCATCGACATGCCGCCGGGCACGGGCGACGTGGCGCTTTCGCTCAGTCAGACGGTGCAGGTGGCCGGCGCGGTCGTCGTGACCACGCCGCAGATCGTGTCGCTGGCCGACACGCGCCGCGCGGTGCGGATGTACGAGAAGCTCAGCATCCCGCCGCTCGGGCTCGTTGAGAACATGAGCTACTACGCGTGCCCCAACTGCCACATCGAGAGCGACATCTTCGGGCACGGCGGCGGTGAGCAGCTGGCCGCGGAAATGGGGGTGCCGTTTCTGGGCCGTTTGCCCGTGTATCAGCCGATCCGTGTCGGCGGCGATCGCGGCATTCCGCTCGTGGTGGCCGAGCCCAACTCGCCCGCGGGCCGTGGCTTCTTCCACCTGGCCGAGCGCGTCGCCATCCGCGCGGCCGTCTCGGCCCACGAGAACGCAATCAAGCACAAGGGCAAGATCCCGCTCCTGCAGGTGCGGTAGCGCTTCGCGCGAAGCACCTGGCTCGCGGAGTCTCCGGTTAGGGCCTGTCAGGGAATAGGTGGCCACCGCTGGGCGTCGAGGCGCCCGCCCGGCCAGGCGCGAGGAGTGAGCATACCAAGCGTATGTGAGCGACGAGCAACGCCGCCCGGCGGGATGCATCGGCGGCCCGAGATGGTCAGTTATTCCCTGACAGTCCCTTAGCGGCCACGCTCTAGCGTCTAGCCGCTAGAGCGTGGTGCGGCGCCGGTCGCCGAGCCGGCTCATGGCGATCAGGCCGGCAAGCGGTCCGAGCGCAAGGAGCCACGCCGCCCATTGCCAGCCCACGCCGTGCGCCACGCGAGGCAGCAGGTCGATTGAGACCATCGTGAGCAGAAATCCCAGCGACGTCTGCAGCGTGAGCGCGGTGCCAATGGCCTCGACCGGCGCGCGTTCGCTTACGAGCGCCGAAAACTGCGCCGAGTCGGCCACTACTGAGAAGCCCCACACCATCACGAGCAGATAGAGCCATGCCGGGTGACGGCCGTAGACTGCCGCCGTGGCCAGGCAGCACGCGCCCGACACGAGCATCGCCTGCCGCGCCACGCGGGCCTTGCCCCACACGTCAGCGACGCGTCCCGCCAGCGCGCAGCCCAGCGCACCGCTGCCAATGGCGACGAAGGCCACAAACGAGGCGTGCGCACCAGGCGAAGCCACGCCGCTGGCCGCCAGGCTGGCACCGGCAAACACCGCGATCCACGCCCACATGGCGTACAGCTCCCACATGTGGCCCAGGTAGCCGAGCGTGACCACCCGCACGCCTCGCACGGCGAAGGCCCGGCCGATGGCGCCAAGACTGAAGGGTGCGGTGGCCGGCACGAGCGGCCCGTCGCGCACGACGAGCAGCGCCACCAGCGCGCCGAGCACGGCGAGCGCCGAGGTCCACACGATCGGCGTCTGCCATGCCTCGCCGAAGACCGCGGTCACGAGATGCGGGGTGGCCTTGCCGAGCGTGAGCGCGCCCACGAGCAGGCCGAGCGCGAACCCGCGACGCAGGCGGAACCATCCCGCCGCAATCTTCATCGCTGGCGGATACACCCACGCCAGTGCTGCGCCGGTGGCCAGGCGCGACGCCAGCAGCGCGTACGGGCCGGTCACGGCGAAGACGGCGGCATTGGCGGCCGCGCCCAGCAGGCAGCCGGCCGTCATCAGGTGGCGCGGGTTCACGGCGTCGGCGAGGTTGAGCGTGGCCGTCAGCAGCGTGCCCACGACGAAGCCTGCCTGCACGGCCATCGTGAGCCACGCGCCCTGCTGATCCGAGAGCGCGAAGGTGGCCGCGAGCGACGGCGTGACCGCCGTGGCGGAAAACCACAGCGACATGCCGAGCAGCTCCGCCACCGCCAGCGCCGCGAGCATGCGCCACGCCCGCGGGCTGTCCTGCTGCGCCAGCGACGGCGCGGCCAAGGGCGCGGCCAAGGGCGCCGGCAAGGGCGCGGTCATGGCTCGCCTCTCACGCGAGCGCGTACTCGAAGGCCCGCGTCAGCTCGGCGGCGGTCGTGCGGTTCCACGTGTCGTTCACGGCAAGCGTCACCGTGGCTTGTCCCGCCGGGCCCGACGGCATGAGCACACGGCGTTCGGCCAGGCGCACGGCAACGGCCGACGGCGTCGCGCCCGTGAACGTGACGCGCGTGAGATTGGTGCCGTTGGGGATGCGTTCCACCTTCACTCGCGGATGCGCCGCGATGGCCGTGTAGAACGTCTCGGACACGGCGACGGCGCTCGTCAATCGGCCCGCGAAGCCGTCCATGAAGTGACGGGCGACGAGCGCCGCGTTCCAGCCCACGGCCAGATTGCCGCCAAACATGCGTCGCGTGTGGAACATGCCGTCGAGCAGCGCGGAGGGGCCCGCGAGGATGGCCCCGATCCCGCAGTTGAAGTACTTCCAGAGCGACACGTAGACCGTGTCGAACGGCGCCGCGTACTCGGCCGGCGCGATGCCGGTGTAGGCCGAGGCGATGAACAGGCGCGCGCCGTCGAGGTGCGTCCCGATGCCACGGTCGCCGGCCAGCGCCGCGATGCGCCGGGCCTCGTCCCAGTCGAACATCTGGCCCGACAGCCTGCGAATGGGGCTCTCGATCGCGATGGCGCCGACGTCGGTGGCCACGCGTCCGCCGGCCGTACGGGTCAGCACGGCCTCCACTTCGGCGCGGGTGAAGGTGGCGCGGCCGGGCCCGAGCGGCATCAGCGTGAGGCCCGACAGCGTCTGACAGCCGTCGCCCGTGTCGTTGTAGATGTGGCTCATCTCTGGCACGATCACTCGACGCCTGGGTCCGGCCAGCGCGCGTAACGCCAGGTGATTGGCCAGCGTGCCCGACGGCATGAACACCGCGCGCTCCTTGCCGAGCAGTTGTGCCCAGTGGCGCTCGAAGCGCTCCACCTCGCCGCCCAGCAGGTAGCTGTCTTCCGTCACGTTGGTCCGCCGGCACAGTTGGTCGAGCAGCGCCGCGTACTCGCGCGGGGTGATGGCGATGCCATCGCCGGACAGATGTACGGTGCGATCCGACGGCTCTGGCGCGCCCGCCGCGAGTGGCGCCACGTACGGCACGCACCCGAGCCCGGCCGCGGCGCCCAGCGTTTCGACGAACCCGCGTCTGGTGACGTGCGGCATGAATCCTCCGTGCTGTGGCTCGAGTCCGACCGGGGAGCGCGTGGTCGAATTATAGCCGCGTCTCTTCGTGACGCGACTTCCCTGTGCGTTCACGATAGGATCGGCATTTGGCCCAGACTCCAGTGGACATTCCGTACCTGACGCACACGCTCGCCAACGGCCTCGATGTCGTCGTGCACGAAGACCGCCACATTCCGATGGCGGCGGTCAGCGTGTGGTATCACGTGGGTTCGCGTCACGAGCAACCCGGCCGTACCGGTTTCGCACACCTCTTCGAGCACCTGATGTTCAAAGGGTCAGCGCATCACCCCGACGGCTACTTCGATGCGCTGCAGCAAGCCGGCGGCCTCGTGAACGGCTCCACCAACACCGACCGCACCAACTACTGGGAAGTCGTGCCCTCGCAGTCGCTCGAGCTGGCCCTGTGGATGGAGTCCGACCGGATGGGGCACCTGTTGCCGGCGCTCAGCGAGGCGAAATTCACCACTGAGCGCGAAGTCGTGCTGAACGAGCGGCGCCAGAATTACGAGAACCGTCCCTACGGACTGTCGAGCGTGGCGCTGGCCGAGGCGCTCTTCCCTGAAGGCCATCCGTACCGCTGGGTCACCATTGGCGCGCCCGCCGATCTCGGGGCGTCGAGCGTGGATGACGCCCGCGCCTTCTTTCGCGCCTTCTATCACCCCGGGAACGCGTCCATCGCGATTGCCGGAGACGTGGATGCGGCCGATGCGATCGGGCTCGTCGATCGCTACTTCGGCGACCTGTCGCCTGGGCCGGCCGTGGTGCATCCGCGGCGCACCACCCGCTTGGCCGCCGACGCCCTGCTCGTGCTCGAGGACCGCGTGGAATTGCCGCGGCTGTCGCTGGCCTGGCACACGCCCGAGATGTTTCACGACGACGATGCCGCCATGGACATTGCCGCCGACGTGCTCTCGAACGGCAAGACGTCGCGGCTGTATCGCGCGCTCGTCTACGACACGCGTCTGGCGGCCGACGTGTCGGCCATGCAGGCGTCGCGCGAGATGTCGAGCGTGTTCCACCTCGTGGCCACGGCTGTGCCCGGTAAGTCGCTCTCAGAGCTCGACGACGTGATGTCGCGTACGCTCGAAGACCTCGCCGCGACTGGACCCACGACCGACGAGCTCGCCCGCGCGACCGCGCGCGCCGAGGCGCAGTTCGTCTACCGCGTGCAGACGATTGGCGGCTTTGGCGGCAAGTCGGACCAGCTGAATGCCTACAACGTCTTCACCGGATCTCCCGGCTACATGCGGGCGGACCGCGATCGGTACGCGCGCGCCACGGCCGAATCGGTGGCCGGCGCCGTGGGTCGGTGGCTGCGCAACGCCCCCCGGGTGGCCTTGAGCGTCGTGCCACGGGGCGAGACTGCGCTCGCGCTGCCGGGCTCGCAGAAGGTGTCGCCATCATGATTGCCGTGGACCGCTCGCGTCTGCCGGTGTCGGGCACACCTCGCCCGTTCGTGTTTCCTTCGATCGCTCGTACGTCGCTCGAGAACGGCCTCGACCTGCGCGTCGTGCCGCACGATGCCGCGCCGGTTGTGTCGATGGCCGCGGTGGTGCGGGGCGGCTCGGCCGCCGACCCCGCCATGCGCGCCGGACTCGCGGCCTTCACGGCCGACCTGCTCGACGACGGCGCCGGCGATCTCGATGGTCCGGGCCTGGCCGACGTGCTTGCGCGCATCGGCGCCGAAGCCGACATCGAGGTGTGGCCTGATGCCACGGTGGTGAGCATCACCACCATGGCCCGCTACGCCGAGCGCGCGCTGGCGTTGCTTGCCGACCTGCTCGTGCGTCCCCGGTTTGCCGACGGCGACGTGGACCGCGTGCGCCTGCTGCGGCTCGATCGCCTGCGCCAGATGCGGGCCCAGGCCGCCACGCTGGCCGATCGCGCGTTCACGCGCGCCATTTACGGGCGGCATGCCTACGGGCACCCAGGCATCGGGCATCCAGCGGCGGTGCGGGCCACGACCGCCGACGAGATTCGCGCTTTCCATCGCGACACGTGCACGCCATTGGCCACCTCGCTCGTCGTGGCCGGGGCCATTGCGCCCGCCCGGGCCGTGGCGCTGGTCGAGCAGACGCTTGGCGGGTGGCGAGCGCCTGAGCCACTGGGGGTCACGGCTGGCTCGTCGCCGGCCGAACCCGCCTCGCGCGGGTGCGTGCTGGTCGTGCCCCGTGCCGGCGCGCCGCAATCGGAGCTGCGGATCGGACAGGTGTCGGCCTCGCGCCTGACGCCCGACTACCACGCGTTGCTCTTGTGGAACGCGGTACTTGGGGGCCAGTTCGTGAGCCGGCTGAACCTGAACCTACGCCAGGCCAAGGGCTACACCTACGGTGTGCGCTCGGGCTTCGACTTCCGGCGCCTGCGTGGCCCCTTCAGCGTGCATACGAGCGTGCAGACCACGGCCACCGCTGATGCGGTCTCGGAAGTGCTGCGCGAGATCCAGGAACTGACGGGACCGCGCCCCGTCACCGCCGAGGAACTCGCCCGCGCGAAGGCAGCCGTGGGACTGGGCTATCCGCGCGGCTTCGAAACGGCGCAGCAGGTGGCGCGCGCCGTGGCGCAGCTGGCGCTGCACGAACTCGACTCCGATCACTTCGCGCAATTCGGGCCGCGACTGAATGCTGTCGACCTCGACGCCCTACCCGCGGCCGCGAATCGCCACGTGCATGCCGGCGCGCTCACGGCCGTAGTGGTGGGGGATCCCGACGCGGTGGGTCCGCAATTCGCCGACCGCGGCGTAAGCATCGAGATCGTCGCCGACGAGGGCGAGTGACATGCGCGCGGTGCGCTTCCACGCCCACGGCGGACCCGAGGTGCTCGCGCTCGAGTCCGCGCCCGACCCGCAGCCTCGCGCCGGCCACGTCGTGGTGCGCGTGCATGCGTGCGCGCTGAATCATCTCGATCTCTGGCAGCGGCGCGGCCTCGACCGCGTGACCATCCCGTTTCCCCACATCTCCGGCGCCGACGTATCGGGCCAGGTGGCTGCCGCGCCCGCCGGCGAGTTCGCGATGGGCACCCGCGTGCTCTTGCAACCGGGTCTGGCGTGCGGACGGTGCGGCGCGTGCGTAAGCGGACGCGATAATCAGTGTGCCGGCTACGATGTGCTCGGGTACCGGAGCGATGGCGGCTATGCCGAGTACGTGCAGGTGCCGGCCGCCAATGTGGTGCCGATCCCCGCGCACGTCTCGTACGTCGATGCCGCGGCATTTCCGCTCACGTTTCTGACCGCGTGGCACATGCTGGTCACGCGCGCCCGGGTGACCCCTGGCGAGTCGGTCCTGGTGCTGGCCGCCGGCAGTGGCGTCGGGCAGGCGGCCATTCAGGTGGCACGGCTGCACGGCGCGCACGTGATTGCCACGGCCGGCTCCGAGGCAAAGCTCGTGCGTGCCCGGGAACTGGGCGCGCACGAGGTGGTCAATCACCACACGAGCGACATCGCTACCGAGGTGCGTCGCCTCACCAGCAAGCGCGGGGTGGACGTGGTCGTGGAGCACGTCGGGCAGGCCACGTGGGCCAAGAGCGTGCGGTCGCTCGCGCCCGGCGGGCGGCTGGTGACCTGCGGCAATACCACCGGCTGGGAGGCCGCCATCGACCTGCGGTTTCTGTTCTCGCGGCAGTTGAGCCTGCTCGGCTCCTACATGGGCACCAAGGCCGAACTCCTGCGGGCCGCGCAGTTCTTGTTTGACGGCCGGTTCCGTCCGCTCGTCGACTCGGTGCTGCCGTTCTCGGCGGCGGGCGAGGCGCATCGGCGGCTCGAGTCCGGCGACGTCTGCGGGAAACTCGTCATCACGCCGTAGCGTGTGAACTTCGCGCCCCGGCCGTCCGTCTGATCAACAGTCCGGGGTGTATCATGCGCCTTGGACAGCGCCATGTCCGATCCCGAATTCCGTCCGAGCCGCTTTCACAGCCTCAGCATCAGCCTCGCTGGCGCGGTGGGACTCGTCGCGCTCGTGCTGGCGAGCGCCACGATCTGGCTCGTGCTCACCGACCCGGTGACGGTGGCCGAGGCGGTCGACAGCGGCGAGTTCGAGCCGCTCGTCGAGGAGCTGGCCAACGTGCTCTACAACGCGATCGTCGGCCTCATCAAGTACCTGTAGCGACCTGTTCGCAGGCCGCGGCCGCCTGCAGCAGCAGGGCCGTGGCGCCACGCGCGCCCACCATCTGCAGGCCAATCGGCAATCCGGTGGCCGACTGCCCGCACGGCAGCGACAGCGCCGGCTGGCGTCCCACGTTGAAGGGCTGCGTGAACCGTAGCATGGCGTTGCGCACGGGCTCCTCGCCCTCGCCCACCGGCACGGTGGCCGCGCCAATGGGCGGCGCCGTGACCGGCAGCGTGGGGCAGAGCAGCGCCACGCGACCCACCAGCGCCCGGTCGATCTCACCGGCAATCACCTCGCGCCCGCGCAGGGCGCGCGCGTAGTCCTCCGCCAGCAGGTAGCGGGCCATTTCAAGGCGCAGGCGCACCGGCGGCGTGTAGTCTCCGGGCCGGTCCTCGAGCGTGGCGGCGTGATACGCCGCGGCATCGCCCAGCACGAGGTGCAGGTAGACCGGCCCGATGTCGGTGGCGTGCGGAATCTCCACCGGCTCGATCACCGCGCCTGCGCGGGCCAACCGCTCCACGGCGGCCGCCACACCCGCGCGCACGTCGTCGGCGATGCGCGTGTCGAAATAGCCCGTGAGCAGCCCGAAGCGCAGGCCCTTCAGCGGCGCCGGCTCGAGGCGATCGGCTGGCCCGGGTGCGCGCCCGGCCAGGGTCTCGTAGACCAGCCACGCATCGGTCACGGTGCGTGCGAGCGGGCCCACGTGATCGAGTTGACGACTGAGCGGCACCACGCCGTCTGTCGGAATGTCGCCCCACTCTGGCTTGAAGCCCACGACCCCGCACACGCCGGCGGGAATCCGGATCGACCCGCCCGTGTCGGTGCCAATCGACGCGATCGACATGCCGGTGCGCACGGCAATGGCCGATCCACCGCTGGAACCTCCAGGCGACCGGGTGTCGTCGAGGGGATGACGCGCGCCGCCAAACCCCGAGTCGTCGTTGGTCGTGCCGAAGGCGAACTCATGCAGGTTGGTCTTGCCGACGAGCACCGCGCCGGCGGCTTCGAGCCGCGTGGTGATGGTGGCATGGCTCGTCGCCACCACGCCGCGACGGACCTGCGAGCCCGCCGAGGTGCGCACGCCGGCCTGATCGATCAGATCCTTGAGCGACAGCGGAATGCCGTGCAACGCGCCGACGGGTGTGCCGGCCGCGCGCGTGCGGTCGGCCACGCGCGCCGCGACGAGCGCTGCCTCGGCCGTGACCGTAATGAAGGCGTTGAGCCGCGGATTGAGCGCGGCGATGCGCTCGAGGCACGCCTCGGTGAGGCGAGTCGAGGTGGTTTCGCCCCGCGCGAGCGCGCCGCGTAGCTCGTCGATGGTCTGGCCGTTCCAGTCGCTCACGTGGGCACGACCTTGGCCGGCATCGGCGCGGGCGTCGCCGCGGCGTCGCCACGATCGTTCCAGTCGGCGGCGCGCAGCGTTGCCGTCGACGCGGCGAGCCCCTGCAGCAAGGGCTTCAGTTCGGGCATACCGCGCTGCTCCGCATCGGCAATCGCCGCAGCGAGCCAGCGGTCAACCGTCATGCTCGCCCCTCCACGCCGTCGAGCGCTTCGATGAGCCTCGTCTCCAACCGTCCAGGCATTGGGTCTCCAGTTCCTAGTGCTTGATTGCGATGGCCACGCCGTCTCCAACCGGCAGCCACGTCGTGTGCATGCGGGAATCCGCGCTCAGGCGCTCGTTGTAGGCCGCGATGGCCGCCGTGTCGGCTGCGGGCTCGCGCGGTGTCGTGACGAATCCCGGCACGACCTCTCCGCTCCACAGGACGTTGTCGGTCACGAGCAGTCCGCCGGGTCTGAGGAGCGCCACGAGGCGGTCCAGCATTGGGCCGTACTGCGTCTTGTCGCCGTCTTGAAAGATGAGGTCGAACGGGCCCGCCAGCTTGTGCAGGTAGCGATCGGCGTCGCCAATCATCACGTTGACCCGGTCGTCGACGCCCGCCTCGCGGATGTGCCCGCGGGCCGTCGCGGCGCGCGCGCGATCCCGTTCCAGAGTGACCAGCAGGCCCGAGGTCGGCAGCGCCGTGGCCATCCACACGGTCGAGTAACCGATGGCCGTGCCGATCTCGAGCACGCGCGTGGCCCCGCTGATGCGGGTCAGCGCATGCAGCAGGGCGCCGGTGAGCGGATCGACGATGGGCACACCGGTCGCGTGGCCCTCGTCGCGGATGCGATCGAGCACGTCGGTTGGCGGGCGTGTGAGGCCCGCGAGGTAGGCAGCGACTTCGGGCGGCGTCCAGGCGCTCATCGGCTGGCCGATTGTAGGCTAGGCTGAACGACGTGAGACACACCAAGATCGTTGCCACACTCGGTCCAGCCACGAAAGACGACGCCGCACTCGACGCGTTGTTAGCGGCGGGCGTGGATGTGGTGCGCCTCAACTTCTCGCACGGCACCCACGAGACCCACAGGGCCACCTACGACCGCGCGCGCGCTGCGGCGGCGCGGGTCGGCCGTCACGTGGCCATCATGCAGGACTTGAGCGGGCCCAAGATCCGCACGGGCCTGCTCGAGGGCGGCCTGCCGCTCGAATTGCGCGAGGGCGATGCGCTGGTGGTGGCAACGGGCGACTTCGTGGGCGGCCCCGGCCGCGTCTCCACGACCTACGCCGAGCTGGCGCGTTCGGTGCGTGCCGGCGATCGCCTGCTGCTCGACGACGGCCGCATCGAACTGGCCGTGGAGGGCAGCGACGGCGTGGCTATTACGACGCGCGTGGTCAACGGTGGCAACCTGGCGGAACATAAGGGCATCAACGCGCCGTCGGTGGCGTTGCCTACCGGCGCGCTCACGCTGAAGGACGCCGAGGACCTGGCGTTCGGGCTGTCGCTTGGCGTGGACCTGGTGGCGCTCAGCTTTGTGCAGTCGGCCGGCGACCTCACGAGCGCACGTGCGCTGGCGGTGGCGCACGGGGTGGCCGACATTCCACTCGTGGCCAAGCTCGAACGGCCCGAGGCGATTGCGCGCCTCGACGAGATCCTCGACCATGCCGACGCGGTGATGGTGGCCCGCGGCGACCTGGGCCTCGAGGTGCCGTTCTCGCGAGTGCCGCGCGTGCAGAAGGACATCCTGCGCACGGCCAATGCCCGCGGCGTGCCCGTGATCGTGGCCACGCAGGTGCTCGAGTCGATGATCAAGGAGCCGCGGCCGACGCGAGCGGAAGTGAGCGATGCGGCCGGCGCGGTGGACATGGGCGCCAGCGCCATCATGCTTGCGGGCGAAACGGCCGTGGGGAAGTATCCAATCCGCGCCGTAGAGGCGCTCAACGCCATTATTCGCGACGCCGAATCCGACGGCGTGCACCTGCCGTCCGCGGTGCCGCGTCTGGCGAGCGAAGGCCCCTGGGAACACTCGTCGGCATTGGCGGACGCCGCGATTGGCTTGGCCACGCGCGCCCACGCTGGCGCGATCGTTGCCGTCACGCGCGAGGGACGCACGGCGCGCCTGCTATCGAGCGGCCGTCCATCCGCGCCGATCTACGCCGCGACCGATCGCCCGGAAGTGGCCCGCCGGCTCGCGCTCTGGTGGGGCGTGTGCCCGCTGGTCGTGTCGCTCGAGGGTGACGTGGATCAAGTGGCGGCCCGGGTCGTCGACCACCTGCGCGGGATTGGTGCGCTCACGGCCTCGCCCACGGCCGTGATCGTGAACGTGAGTCCGGACCTCGACCTCGGCGCGGCGAATTTCGTGCGCATCAGACGGGCGTAGGTCCGGCTCCTCCACTCCGGAGGCCGCCACCTACGCGGCCGCGCGAAGAACATGTTCGGATTGATCGCGCCGTCGAACGACGTGATGCCGGTGGTGCAGTAGACGCGATCAAGATCGAAAGCCGACACGGCGGCGGGGTGTCGAACGACGGCGCCGTGCGCCACGGCCGCCTCGAGCAGCAGGTGCGTGGCCGCCACGGGATCGAGCGTGCCTTCTTCGTCGCAGAAGCTGGCCGCGGACACGGGTCCCGGTTCCAGGAAGGGCACGAGCCGTCGCATCTCGGGCACGTCCACGAGCCGGCTGCCGTAGCCCCAGGCCTGCTGGGACACCACGCCGCGCCGGAAGGCCTCGGCTCTTCCAGGGTCACCCTGCCACTGCAGGGTGCCGCCCCACTGCACCACCAGGCGCGACGGTCCAAGTTCCTGCTGCAGGCGCCGCCAGCCGGCCATGCCCAGGCGGTTCAGCTCGTAGTAGCCGCGCGGACGTTTCGCCCCGGCATTGATCCAGGCAAACGAGTTCGCTGTGGCCACCGTGGCCGGTGCCCGCTTCTCGAACAGGTGCACCTCGGCGCCGCGCTTTGCGAGGTGATACGCGATCGAGGCGCCAACGATGCCCCCGCCAACGACGGCGATGCGCCGCGGCTCGCGCGCGGCGAGCCCGATCGAACGGGTGGCCAGTGAGGCGGTGGCAAGTCCCAGCGTGGTGACGAAGCGGCGGCGATGCACGCCGCGGATCATAGTGCGGCCCCGCTAGATTGTGGCGCCGTCGCGCATCGACGCGCCACGTTCGAAGCGGTCCACCGCAAACGGCGCGATGTCGAACGTGCGGCTCTTGCCGAAGCGCACGAGTTCCGACACGACGAGCCCCGTGGCCGGCGACATCATCAGGCCGTGGCCGCTGAAGCCGGCGGCGACGATGAATCCGGCAAGCGCCGGGTGTTCGCCGAGCACCGGGTTGTGGTCGGGCGTCATCTCGTAGTGCCCAGCCCACCCGTGCACGTCTCTCTCGCCAGAAACGACGACGAGCGCGCATACGAGCGGTCGCGCTCGATGACCACGATGCGCCCGGTGAAGCCGTCCTGGCGCAGACGCCAGGCGGCGCTGGAGCCGATGACGCCTCCGCCGATGACGACGACGTCGGCCGCACCAGTGTTCACGGGCGCGCGTCTTTGATTGTGCGCACGCGGTAGAGCCATTCGTTCTCGAGGTAGTCCCTGAGCGTCGCGAGCGCCTCGGTCCACCCCTGACGGGTCAGGACGAAATAGCGCCGCCACCGCGGGCCGTCGTCAGACGCGCTCTGGCGCACAGTCACCTTCGTTCTGGCGGGATCGCGTTCCGGCCGGCACGTGATCTCGAGGGCCATCGGGCCGAGTGGCTCGCTCGCCGGCGGTTGCCAGTAGACGTCGGCCACAAACAGCGCGCGATCGGGCGTGTAGTCCATGACCGTGCCGTGCAGCGTGCCGCCGAGCTGCCCGAGCAGCTCGTCCCGATCGTCGCCGGAGGACCAGGTCACGGCGAAGGGCCCGGATGGCCGCGCCACGGCCACCGAGCGTTCGACCTGCCACCAGTACGCCAGGTCGCGATGCGAGAAGAACGCCTGCATCACGCGCGCGGCCGGCGCCTCGATCACTATTGAGAGTTCGAACTCCGGCGGTCCGGACGGCGGCGGGGTGCTAGCCATAGAGCAGGAACGGCGCACGCGCGGCGCGGAAGGCGTCTTCGCCAGCACGCCAGCCCTGGGCGATCGATTCGGCCGACGCTCCGGCGTCGACCTGCTCGCGCATGACACGGCTGCCGGCGAGGATGTCGATGGGCATCAGCCGGTGCTCATATTCGTACGGCGGCGGCCGCCACGCGTAGGTCGTGGGGCTGGCGCGCCGCAGTTCCTCGATGACGGCCACGCCCGTGACCACCGGGCGGAACACCGCGCGGTCGGTGACGTGGATCTGGCAGCCCCCGCACGTCACGCCGTGGTGCTTCTGAAACGTGGGCTCGAACACCACGGGCCGGAAGACGACACCCGGCAACCCGTGCGTGTTGAGCCGATCGGCGAACGGCTCGGCGTGCACCCAGGGCGCGCCGACGATCTCGAACGGACGCGTCGTGCCGCGGCCCTCAGACGCCATCGTGCCCTCGAGCAGAACAGTGCCGGGATACACGACGGCTGTGTCGAGCGTGGGCATGTTGGGCGACGGCATGACCCACGGCGCACCGGCCTGGTCGCCGTAGTGCGCGCGTCGCCAGCCGTCCATCGGGATCACCTCGAGCGCCGCGCCGATGCCGAAGTGCTCGTTGAAGAGTCGTGCCAGTTCGCCGACCGTGAGGCCGTGGCGCATCGGAATCGCGTACTGACCGACGAACGACTCGAAGCCGGGCACCAGGGTCTCGCCCTCCACCGCCACCCCGCCAATCGGGTTGGGCCGGTCGCACACGATGATCGGCACGCCGTGTGTGCGCCCCGCCACCAGGCAATTGGCCATCGTGTAGATGAAGGTGTAGATCCGCGCGCCGATGTCCTGCAGGTCGACGACGAGCGCGTCGAGGCCGGCGAGCATCGCGGCGGTGGGTTCGCGCGTCTCGCTGTAGAGCGAGTAGACCGGCACGCGGCGCGCGTCGTCGTGCACGTGCGGCGACTCGATCATGTTGTCCTGCAGATCGGACCTGAAGCCGTGCTGCGGCCCGAAGATCGCGCCGAGCGTGACGCCCTCGGCGGCGCGCAGGCGGTCGACGACGTGCACGAAGTCGTGGTCCACCGACGCGGGGTTGGCCACCACGCCCACGCGCAGGCCACGCAGACGCCCGGAGGTGATCAGCCGAGTCGAACCGAGCGTCACTGCCATGGGACGGTCCGATTATAGTGGGGGAGCCGCGCCGAGACGTCCCATCGTGATCCCCTTTCCCCGCATCGCCCTGGCGCTCGTGCTCGCCGCGTACGTGCTGCCGCTGGCGCTGCCCGTGCCGCTCATGGAGGACGACGAGGGGCTGCATGCCGCGATTGCCATCGAGATGGTGGAGCGTGGCGATTGGGTCGTGCCGCGGCTGCTGACCGAGCCCTTTCTCGACAAGCCTGTTCTCTATTTCTGGATGCAGGCTGCATCCATCTGGGTGCTGGGCCCGTCGGAGTTCTCGGTGCGGCTGCCCGGTACCCTGATGGCACTGGCGGGCGTGGCGGCCACAGGGTGGCTGGCCACCGCGATGTTCGGCGCGGTCGCGGGCCGGTGGGCCGCGCTGTGCTACGCGACCATGCTGCTGCCCTATGCCGTGTCGCTCGCGCCGCTCCACGATCTGGTGATGGTGCCGCTCGTGACCGTGGCGATTGGCGCGTTCTGGCGGGCCTCCACCGCCGCGTCGAGCGGCGGGCTCGCGCGCTGGACGATCGTGGCCGGCGTGGCGCTCGGCCTGTCGATGCTCGGAAAAGGACTCACAGGCGTCGGCCTGGTGGGCGTGGGCATGGCCACGTGGCTGGTGTGGACGCGCGCGCTGTCGTGGCGGATGGTGCTGGCGGGCGCCGCGGCCATCGTCATTGGCGCGGTCATTGCGTGGCCGTGGTACGCCGCCATGGAACGGGCGTCGCCGGGCTACCTGCACTACTTCTTCATGGAGCGGCACGTGGCCGGTGTCACCGACGACACGCAGCGGCACGCGGGCCGGCCCTTCTGGTACTACCTGCCGATTGTGTTCGCGGGGGCGTGGCCGTGGTTGTTCGGCGCGTGGCCGCGTGCGCGCGCCGTGCGGTCGGATCGCGAGCGTCTGCTCGTGAGCTGGTTCCTCGCCGATCTCGTGCTGCTCAGCGTGGCCGGGTCGAAGCTCGCCACCTACCTGCTGCCGGCGCTGCCGGCTATCGCCCTGCTGGCGGCTCATCGCCTGACGGCGGACGTGCCGGCCGGAACGCCAGGCCGCTCGTGGATGCGCGCGGCCGCGGCGGTCACCGCGGCCCTGCCGGCCGTTGGTCTGGCCGTGCTCTGGTGGCTGGGGTCCGGCGTGCCCTCGTGGCCCGCCGGCGCGGTCGCGCTGCTGCCGGTGGCGGCCACGGTGGTGTCGTGGCCGGCGGTTGGCGAGCGCGCGGGTCCGGTGCGGCTGATCACCGTGACGGCTGCGGCGCTCGTGGCCCTGACCTTGTCGGTGCGGCCGACAGTGGCCGAGGGCCTCACGGCTCGCGGACTCGCGACGCATTTCAATGATGCCGGCCGCGTGCCCGCACATCTCTGGATCGTGGATGAGGGCGTCGGCTCGTTCGTGTTCTACCTGCGCACCGACCTGCGGAAGGGCCTCGTGAGAGGCCAGGTGGCGCGGGTCTCGCGCTTTTCGACCCCCGACATCCTGAGTGGACCAGCCGACGATGTACTGGCCGTGGCCAGCGATCGCCTCGAGGGCCTGGCCCAGATTCTCGACCTCGACGGCGTGCGCCGGCCGCCGCCGGGGGCGTTTCTGGTGCTGCCGCTCGGCAGCCTGCGCGTGCGGGCCTCGGGCCACTGACGCGGACCAGGCGCGCCCCGGCGTTGCGCCCGGGCCGCCCTCAGGCGCATGCTTGCATCATGCCTGCACGTTTCCTTCCGCTGATGGCGCCGCTGGTGCTGGCGCTGGCTGCTTGGTCGTGTGCCGGGTCGGGCGGGCGCGTGAGGCCCGCGCCCGACGCGCCGGCCGGCGCAGCTTCGACCGACCCGACGCGCGCCGCGCTCGAAGGGGAGTGGCGTCTGGTCGCCATGCAGACGGCCGACGGCGGCTCGCGCAAGGTCACCGGATTCCTCCGCTACGACCGTTTCGCCAACCTGACCGTGCGCGCGGAACTGGCGGCCGACGAACCCACGGCCCGGGCGCCGCAGAACGTCGTGGCCTCGTTCACGGCCAAGGCATCGCCCTCGGGCGGCGCGTTCGACTACACCGGCCTCAGCGAAGACGTGGGCCGCGAACGGCTCGTGCCCGACGCCGTGGACATGCACGAGTGGCGCTACTTCGAGATCGTCGGCGCGTCGTTGCGCGTGTTCGTGCGCGACCGTGCCGGCCGGCCGGCGGCCACGCTGGTCTTTCAGCGTGGCCAGTGAGCGCCAGGGCGAGGCGATGAAATACACCGTGCTCGATAGCCCTGTGGGTCCGCTGATGCTGGCCGGTCACGACGCCGTGCTGCGCGAGCTGTGGTTCCTGCAAGGCCGTCAACGCATGGCGCCCAATCCCGCCTGGACCGAATCGGCGCGCGCCTTCGGCGAGGCCACGCGCGAACTCAAGGCCTACTTCGCCGGGCGCCTCACGACGTTCAGCATCGCCGTGGATGCGGGCGGCACGCCGTTTCAGAGTCGCGTGTGGCAGGCGCTGCGTGAGATTCCCTACGGCGCCACGATCAGCTACGGTGAGCTGGCCACACGGATCGGCGACCCGAAGGCCGTGCGCGCGGTGGGCCTGGCCAATGGCGCCAACCCCATCTCGATCGTCATTCCCTGCCACCGCGTGATCGGGGCCAACGGCACGCTGGTCGGCTACGGCGGCGGCCTGCCCATCAAGCGCGCCCTGCTCGATCTCGAGCAAGGACAGCGCACGCTGCTCTAGACGACCCACTACGACCCACCCGTGCGTCACGTGGCGATGACCTGCTGCATGTAAGCTCTCGGGCGAGGAGCCGCCGATGTCCGTCACCCGCCGCCGTTTCCTGTCCCGCTCCGCCCTCTCGATGGCCGCGCTGCCCCTGGCCGATCTGGTCCGCGCCGAGGTCTCCGCCGCCGCTCGAACGGCACCACGCGCGGGCGGTGCCTTTCGCCACGGTGTAGCCAGCGGCGACCCGCGCGCCGACCGCGTGCTGCTGTGGACGCGCGTGTCGGGCGGCACGGGTGAGGTGCCCGTGCGCTGGACCCTGGCGTCGAATCCCACGCTCACCCGGGTGGTGGCGCGCGGCGAGACCCGCACCGGCGCCAGCCGCGATTTCACCGTGAAGGTGGACGTCACAGGGCTCACCGCAGGCACCACCTACTACTACCGGTTCGAGTCGCTCGGCGCGCAGTCGCCCGTGGGCCGCACCCGCACGCTGCCGCCGGCCGGCGTCAGCCGCGTGCGCGTCGCGCTGGCCTCGTGCGCCAACTATCCGCATGGCTACTTCAATGCCTATGCCCGGATCGCCGAGCGCACCGACGTGGACGTGGTGCTGCACCTGGGCGACTACATCTACGACTACCAGCAGGGACGCTATTTCGATCCTGATCTAGCCGCCGCGCGGCCGGTCGATCCGTCCACCGAGATCCTCGCGCTCGACGACTATCGTCGGCGTTACGCCCGCTACCGCACCGACCCCGATCTGCAGGCCGTACACCAGCAGCACCCGTTCATCGCCGTGTGGGACGACCACGAGATCGCCAACAACGCGTGGCAGGGCGGGGCCGAGAGCCACCAGGCGAACGAGGGCGACTACGGCGCGCGCCGCGATGCGGCCTACCGAGCCTTCATGGAGTGGCTGCCGGTGCGCGACACCGGTTCGGCGCGGCAACCGCTCATCTATCGCTCGTTCGCGCTCGGCGACCTCGCCGACCTCGTGATGCTCGACACGCGGATCATCGGCCGCGACCAGCAGGTGGAGCGCAGCGACGTCGCCCGGCTCGACGATCCCGCGCGCAGCCTGCTGGGGCCGGCGCAGGAGCACTGGTTGAGCGGCGAGCTGGCCGCCTCGGTGCGCGCCACCACGCGCTGGCAGGTGCTCGGGCAGCAGGTGATGTTCGCCCCGCAGTCCCTGGCCGGCCTCCCCGCCGGCAACCCCGATTCCTGGGACGGCTATCGCGCCGCGCGAGGACGTGTCTACGATGTGGTGGAGCAAGTGAAGGTGCCCAACCTGGTCGTGCTCACCGGCGACGTGCACAGCTCGTGGGCCTACGACCTGCCGCGCCAGGTCGACCAGCGCTACGACCCCGACAGCGGACGCGGATCGCTCGGCGTCGAGATCGTCTGTCCAGCGGTGTCGTCGCCGGCGCCGTTTCGAGGCCCGGACGGTGACGCGCGCGCCGCGACCATCAGGCAGGCGCGGCCGCACCTGAAGTATCTCGACGGCCGTTCGCGCGGCTACGTGGTGATGGAGATCACGCGCGAGCGACTGCAGGCCGACTGGTGGCTGCTGCCCACGGTGAAGGAACGCTCGCCGGAGCAGCGCTTCGCGACCAGCCTGGTGTGCGAGGCCGGGAGCCGGCACTTGGTGTCGGCGGGTGCGCCGATGACGCCAGTGACGGGCGCCGATCCGGCTCCGGTGTAGAGCGCATCGCCGGCGGGTGCGCTACTGCGACGCCGCCAACACCTCGAGCAGCGCCGCGGCCACCGCCTCGGGCGCTTCGTGCGGCACGAAGTGTCCGGCGCCCGCCACGACACGCCGCGCGACGAGTGTCGGGAATGCCGCGCGCTCCGCGTCGGTGGTCTCGGCGGCGGGGCGGCCAAAGCCGTCGTCGCGGCCGTGCAGCACGATGGTCGGCACGTTTACCTTGGGCCGCGTAGCCAGCCGCTGTTCGACCTCGGCGAAGCGCGGCTCGCTCGGCGCGTTGAAGTTGCGGTGGCGATACGAGTGCAGCACGCAATCCACGAAGTCCGGATTCTCGAACGACGCAGCCGTCTGGTCGAACATGGCGTCGGTGAACGTCCAGGTGGGCGACCACTCTTGCCACATGAACTTGCACAGCGCCGCGCGATTCTTGGTGAGGCCCGCGCGTCCGGTCTCGGTGTTGAAGTACCACTGATACCAGGAGTTGCGCACGGCCGACGGCGACGCGGGCGGGCCAGGTGTGATGGTGTTCTGAATCGAGTAGCCGCCGCAGAGCACCGCGGCACGCACGCGGTCGGGATGGAGCGCCGCGGTGATGCACGAGGCGCGGCCGCCCCAGTCGTAGCCGCACACGGCGAAGCGCGGCAGCGAGAGCGCGTCGGCGAAGTCCACCACGTCGTGCGCGATGGCCGACTGCTGCGCCATGCGCGGCGCCGCCGGGTCGAGGAAGCGCGTCGGGCCGAAGCCGCGCAGGTAGACGGCGAAGGCGCGATAGCCGGCCTGCGCCAGGGCCGGGGCAACGCCGTCGTAGGCGTGCGCATCGTCGGGAAAGCCGTGCAGCAGGACCACCGGGAAGCCGTTGGCCGGGCCGCTCTCGTGGAAGCCGATCTCGAGAGTCTTCGTGCGCACCGTCTTCACCGGCGGGGCTGCGCTGGCTGGCGCTCCGAACCCGGTCGACGTCGTGGTGGTGATGCCGGCGGCAGCGACGCCAGCCATGAACTCCCGTCGATTCATGGACGGCACAGTAGCGGGATGGCGGCCGGCTGTCCACCGCCATCCCGCCCTGGCGGCTAGAACCCGATGCCGACGTTGAGCCTGAGTGTCGGGATGTACTCGAGTTCGAAGTTGTTCTTGTCGATGCCGACCAGTCGCTTCAGGCCAAAGCCGTAGCCGAAGTAGAAGTGCTCACCGAGAATCGAGCTCTTGTTCACATCGAAGCCGTAGCCGAAGTACGAGCCCTGATCGGGCACCTGGGTGAGGCCGA
>JANORI010000481.1:0-6197 GCA_031415235.1 Acidobacteriota bacterium
GCGTTCGAAGATCACCTGGACGCAGGTGGAGACCGGCTCGGCCATCACCTGGAAGTATCCGAGCTGCATCCTGCAGGGCGACGACTCGGTGGGCGAGTTCTACTCGGTGGCCGTGACCAACAACCGGCAGCAGGCCGACACCGGCACCAAGATGATTCACCTGGGCAAGAACACGCGCAGCACCATCGTGTCGAAGGGCATCTCGGCCGGCAAGGGCCAGAACACCTACCGGGGCGCGGTGAAGATCGCCAAGGGCGCCACCAACGCCCGCAACTACTCGCAGTGCGACTCGCTGCTCATCGGCGACCGCTGCGGCGCACACACCTTCCCGTATCTCGAGATCAAGAACACGTCGGCCAAGGTGGAACACGAAGCGTCCACTTCGAAGATCGGCGAAGACCAGATGTTCTACTGCGAGTCGCGGGGCATCTCGAAGGAAGACGCGATCAACATGATCGTGAGCGGCTTCTGCAAGGAAGTCTTCCGCGAACTCCCGATGGAGTTCGCCGTCGAAGCCCAGAAGCTGCTGAGCGTGTCACTTGAAGGATCGGTGGGTTAGGACGATGGCGATGCTGGAGATCACGGGACTGACGGCAAAGGTGGAGGACAAGGGCATCCTCCACGGGATTGACCTCACGGTGAAGGCGGGCGAAGTGCACGCCATCATGGGGCCGAACGGGTCTGGCAAGAGCACGCTGGCGCGCGTGCTGGCCGGGCATCCAGGCTACGAGGTCACGGGCGGAACGGTGCGTTATCAGGGCGAAGACCTGTTGGAACTGGCCGCCGACGCGCGGGCCCGCAAGGGCGTGTTCATGGCGTTCCAGTACCCCGTCGAGATTCCCGGCGTGAACAACGCCTACTTCCTGAAGGCCGCGCTCAACGCCAGGCGCAGGGAGCAGGGCCTGGAAGAGCTCGACGCGATCGACTTCATGACGCTCGTGAAGCAGGAGGCCAAACGCCTGCAGATGGACGAGAGCATGCTGCAGCGCGCGGTCAACGAGGGGTTCTCGGGCGGCGAGAAGAAGCGCAACGAGATCTTCCACATGGCCGTGTTGCAGCCCACGCTCGCGATCCTCGACGAGACCGACTCGGGGCTCGACATCGACGCGCTGCGCGTCGTGTCGGAGGGCGTCAACGCCCTGCGCAGCCCGGAGCGCGCGTTCATCGTGGTGACCCACTACCAGCGGCTGCTCGAGTACATCGTGCCCGACTTCGTGCACGTGCTGAGCGAGGGCCGCATCGTGCGCTCGGGTCCGCGCGACCTGGCGCTCGAGCTCGAAGCCAAGGGCTACGGCTGGATCGAGGCGGCTCCGGCGGGAGCCCACCAGTGACGACCATGCAGGCGATCGACTGGGTGCGCGCCGGCCAGGCCGACCTCGGCACGCGCGCGCCGCAGTGGCTCGCCGAGCACCGGCAGCAGGCGCTCGAGGCGTTCGAGGCCGCTGGCTTCCCGAGCACGCGCCAGGAAGCGTGGCGCTTCACCAACATGGCCCCGGTGGCGACCACGGCGTTCGCGCTGGCGGCGCCAGAGGCCGATGACGCCGAAGCGTTCGTGCAGGCGCACGAGCTGCGCGACAGCGCGGCTACGGCGGTCGTGCTGAACGGCTGCTTCGACGAGACATTGTCGTCCTACGGCGCGCTGCCGCTTGGCGTCGTCGTGGAAGCGCTCGCCGCGAGCATGGACCAGGCCGACAGCTCGGCCCGCGACCTGGCCGTCGACCTCGACACCGACGGCCATCCCTTCGCGACCCTGAACGCCGCGTTTCTCGAGGACGGCGTCCACGTGGCCGTGCCCGAGGGCGCGGTACTCACCGCCCCCATCCATGTGCTCGTCCTGACGCTGCCAGGCGACGCGCCGGTGATGGCGCATCCGCGCATCGTGATCGAGGCCGGCGCGCAGAGCCAGGCCACGGTGGTCATCTCGTTTGTGGGCGGCGGCGACGTGCCGTATCTCTCCAACGTGGTCACGCAGGTGATCGTGAACGACGGCGCCGTACTGGAACTCGTCGTCGATCAGCGCGAGTCGGAATACGCGTTTCACGTGCATCACCTGCACGCCACCTGCGCGGCGTCGGCGATTCTCCACTCGCGGGCCGTGTCGCTGGGCGGACGCATCGTGCGCAACGACCTCGAGGCCGTGCTGGCCGGCGAAGGCGCACATGCCACGCTCGACGGCGTCTATGTGGCCGACGGCACGCAGCTCATCGACAACCACACCTCGATCGACCACGCCGTGGCGCACTGCACCAGCCACGAACTGTACAAGGGCATCCTGGCGGGTCAGGCGCGGGCCGTCTTCAACGGCCGCATCCTGGTGCGCGAAGACGCGCAGAAGACCGACGCCAAGCAGACCAATCGCGCGCTGCTGCTGTCGGACGACGCCCAGGTCAATTCCAATCCGCAGCTCGAAATCTTTGCCGACGACGTGAAATGCACGCACGGCGCCGCCGTGGGGCAGCTCGACGAAGAGGCGATGTTCTATCTGCAGGCCCGCGGCCTGACGCCGACCGAGGCCCGCGACCTGTTACTGCACGCGTTTGCCGGTGAGGTGTTGGGCGAGATCTCGGTACTCGAGCTGCGGGGCGTGCTCGAGCGTTCGCTCTTCAGCCGGCTGGCGCGGCACATCGCCTAGGTCCGTCATCATGTCCGCTGCCCACTCGACGTCTGCCGTTCGTTCCGACGCCGTGGAGCTCCTGCGCCAGGAGTTCCCGATCCTGTCGGTGCGCCCGCACGGGCGGCGCCTGGCGTATCTCGACAACGCCGCGACCACGCAGAAGCCGCGTGAGGTGCTGGCGGCGATCGCGAACTACTACGAAACCGCGAACGCCAACGTGCATCGGGGCGTGCACCTGCTGTCGGAACGCGCGACGGCGGCGTTCGAAGGCGCCCGCGTCGAGGTCGCGACGTTCTTCAACGCGGCGCAGACGCACGAGATCGTGTTCACCCGCAACGCCACCGAGAGCATCAACCTCGTGGCCCAGAGTTGGGGCGGCGCGAATCTGTCGGCCGGCGACGAGGTGCTGATCTCGGCGATGGAGCACCACTCGAACATCGTGCCGTGGCAGATGGCGTGCGCGCGCACTGGAGCGCAGCTGGAAGTCGTGCCCATCGACGACCGCGGCGCGCTCGACATGGACGCCTTCCGGCGCCTGCTCGGGTCGCGCACCAGGATCGTGGCCATCAGCCACCTGTCGAACGCGCTCGGCACGGTGAACCCGGTCGCCGAGATCATCGCGGCCGCGCATGCCGTGGGCGCCGTGGTGCTCGTGGACGGCGCGCAGGCGGCGTATCACATGGCCGTGGACGTGCAGGCGCTCGACGTGGACTTCTACGTGGCCACCGGCCACAAGCTCTACGGCCCCACCGGCATGGGCGTGCTCTACGGCAGGACGGCGCTGCTCGAGGCCATGCCGCCGTTCCTGGGCGGCGGCGACATGATCGCGTCGGTCACCTTCGAGCAGAGCACCTGGAACGCGTTGCCCTACAAGTTCGAGGCCGGCACCCCGCACATCGAAGGGGCCGTGGCGCTGGCCGCGGCGCTGCGCTTCATACGGCGCGTGGGCTTTGCCTGGATCGGCGCGCATGAGGCGGCGCTGCTCGCCTATGCCACCGAAGCGGTGCAGGCGGTGCCGGGCGTGCGGCTCGTAGGCACGGCGCCAGTGAAGGCCAGCATCCTGTCGTTCGTGATGGACGGCGTGCACCCGCACGACATCGGCACGGTCGTGGACCGCGCCGGTGTGGCGATTCGCACCGGACATCACTGCGCGCAGCCGGTGATGGCGCGTTTCGGCGTGCCGGCCACGGCACGCGCGTCACTGGCGATGTACAACACGCGCGAGGACATCGATCAGTTGGTCGCCGCGCTGCACGAGACGCGGAAGGTGTTCGCATGATGGATAGCCTGCAGGAGCTCTATCAGGAAGTGATCCTCGATCACAACCGGCGGCCGCGGAACTTCAGGGCGATCGCCGACGCCACCCGACAGGAAGGCTACAACCCGCTGTGCGGCGACCGCCTCGTCATCTACGTGGCGGTGGCAGACGGCGTGGTGCGCGACGTGGCGTTCGAAGGCGCCGGATGCGCGATCTCGAAGGCCTCGGCGTCGCTCATGACCGAAGCCCTGCGCGGCAAGCCCGTGGCGGCCGCGCGCCAGCTCTTCGCCGATTTCCATGCGATGGTCACGTCGCCCGTGTCGGAGCCGGCGCGGGATCTGGGCAAACTCACCGCCCTGGCCGGAGTGCGCGAGTTCCCCACGCGCGTGAAGTGCGCCAGCCTGGCCTGGCACGCGGTGAACGCCGCGCTCGACGGTGCCGCGCCTGCGCCCGTGTCCACCGAGTAGCCGACGATGCTTGCCACGAGGATGCTGACCGTGATTCCCGACCATTCAGGCGAACCGTCCCAGGTGCCCGACGAGTTCGGCGCGCCCCTCGCGCTCACCCCCGACCCGGTGCAAACGGCCGATCTTGGCCCCAAGGTGATCGAGGCTCTGAAGCGCGTGTTCGACCCCGAGATCCCGGTCAACATCTACGACCTGGGGTTGATCTACGACGTGCTCGTCGATGCCGACCGCAAGGTGGGCGTGCGCATGACGCTCACGGCGCCGGCCTGCCCCGCGGCGCAGACGCTGCCGGGCGAGGCGCGCGACGCCGCGCGGTCGGTCGAGGGCGTGACCAGCGCGCAGGTCGAGATCGTGTTCGACCCGCCGTGGTCGATGGACCGCATGGGCGACGCCGCCAAGCTTCAGTTGGGACTGTTGTAAGCTTCGGCGTCGCGCCGATGTCCGAACCGATCGCTCCGTCCCGCTTCATCGTGTTCGATCGGCCCACTTGGGCGAAGCTGCGTGACAGCACGCCGCTGACGCTGTCGGAGCGCGACCTGACCGAGCTGCGCGGTTTGAACGAGGCGCTCTCGCTCGCCGAAGTCGAGCAGATCTACCTGCCGATGTCGCGTCTGCTCACGCTCTACGTGCGAGCCACGCAGCAGCTCTACCGCGCGTCTCAAACCTTTCTGGGCGACCACACGGCGAAGGTGCCGTTCATCATCGGGCTCGCTGGTAGCGTAGCGGTGGGGAAGAGCACCACCGCGCGCATCCTGCAGGCGCTGCTCTCGCGCTGGCCCGGGCATCCAGCCGTGGACCTCGTCACCACCGACGGCTTCCTCTTCCCGAATGCCGTGCTCACCGGCCGCGGCATCATGCACCGCAAGGGCTTTCCCGACAGCTACGACCGGGCCAAGCTCGTGCGGTTCCTGGCCGACCTGAAGGCCGGGGCCGACACCGTGGACGCGCCGGTCTATTCGCACCAGCGCTACGACATCGTGCCGGGCGCGTCGCATACCGTGCGCCATCCCGACGTCGTGATCGTCGAGGGCCTGAACGTGCTGCAGGCCCCGCCCGAGCGGGCCGAGACGCAGATGTTTGCCTCCGACTTCTTCGACTTCACGATCTACGTGGATGCGGATGAGGGCGACATCCAGCGGTGGTACGTGGAGCGGTTCCTGCAGCTGCGCGACACGGTGTTCCAGGACCCGCAGTCGTACTTCCATCGCTATGCTGCTCTGGATGAGGCGCAGGCGCGTACGACCGCCGCCGGCATCTGGAACGAGATCAACGGCGTGAATCTGCGGGAGAACATCGCGCCGACGCGGCTGCGCGCCCACTTGATCCTGCGCAAGGGCGCCGCCCACGCCGTGGAGCAGGTGCAGTTGCGCAGGTTGTAGGCCGGCGCACCTGCGCTGGGGCCCATGCCCGCGAGGGCCGGACTAGCTGCGGTCGGGATACACGTTGAACGTCTTCCCGTTCCAAATCACGCGTTCGGTTTTCACTTCGAAACGCTTCGGGTCCACATGTCGGTGGCCGTGGATGCGCACCGTGGCCCCGAGCGGAATCACGCCGCCCTTCAGGCCTGCGCGCGTTGTGGGGCCCGGTGGCGCCAGTGTCAGGTCCCACACCTGGCTGTCGACCTTGATGCGCATCGTCGCATGGGGCCCTTCGATGCGCACGTCGGCCTCGACGGTGCCTTCGAGCTCGAACTCGGCTGTCTGATACCCCGCCCAGCCATGGTGCGCGGCTGCAGATCCGGCAAGGCACAGGAATACTCCGGTGAACATCCATCGTGACAGCGTCGTGCGCATGGTCGTCTCCCCGACGAGCCCGGAGCCCGTCTATGGCCAGTCTACGTCGAGCCAGCGCCCGGTGC
>JANORI010000482.1:0-4733 GCA_031415235.1 Acidobacteriota bacterium
GTGCGCCTTCCGCCCACTCGTTCCACGCGTTCACGAAGACGAGGCGCTTCTCAGGATCCGCCTCGGCCAGCGTGGCCCGGCACGCCACATCGAGCCACCGACCGTAGGACGCCGGCGTCGAGAACGCGTAGGTGGCCCCATTGCCTGGCCGCCGCGGCTCGTTGTCGAAGCCGGGGCACACGGCTCTGAAGCGCTGGTAAGTTGGCGCAGGACGATCGATGCGGCCGCGCCACATGTCTTCGTAACGATAGACAGCACCGGCGTACGCCGGATTCACCAGCGACAGGTCCGACGTGATCTCCATCGGAAGAGAACGTCCGCCGGTGTTGGGCGGGAACTCCACGGCGGCATCGAAGCCGATCGACGCCGGATCCACCGTATCGAACGCCTCGGTGGCCACCAGGTACGGATCGGCCAAGCCGACGCGTCGGCAATGCTCCCGCCACCGTGCGGCCGTGGCTGCCGGATCGCGCAGCAGCATGGGCCGGTACACGAGCAGCACGGGCCGGCCGTGAATGCGGATGTAGTTCTTGTGACGCAGTGCCGGCTCGATGTCGGCAATGAAGGCCGCATCGCTTTCGTGGCCGTGGTCCTGCGCCATCAGAATCTGGTCTTCGTGACCGTCCCAGCGCCTCGTCCAGTTCTCGTTGGCCCAGCAGATGCAGAACGGGAAGTCGATGGCCGGATTGGCCATGAACTGTTCGAGCGGGCGCTCCAGCAGCCGCGTGCCGCCAAACCAGTAGTGGTAGAAGCAGAAACCTGCCACACCGTACTGCCGGGCCAGCTCCACCTGGCGTTGCTGCACCTCGGGAACGCGCAGGTCGTAGAACCCCAGCTCGCCCGGCAGATGCGGCTGGTGGTGCCCCACGAACTGCGGCACGGCCTTGGACACGTTGGTCCACTCGGTGAAGCCCCTGCCCCACCACTGGTCGTTCTCGGGGATCGGATGGAACTGCGGCAGGTAGAACGTAATCAGCTTCACCAGCGCCTGCGCGTCGGTGATGGCGCTATCGCGAAGCGCCACGTACTCGCCGCCCTCCGCGGCCGACGCCGCGACGAGCAGGCTGTGGTACGCCTGTTGGATGGCCGCACGCGACGAGTCGTCGCCCATGGCCGTCTCCGCACCGGGGCCTGGCGACACATCGGGCGCCGTCGCCGGACGCACACGCCGCGCCACGCGTCCCGCGCTGGCGCCGTCGCGCCGTACGAAAAGCCGCGCGCCGGTGTGCTTCAATCGCTCGCGCGCCATGGACCGATATGGCTCGGCGAACTGCGCCTGCTCGCCGTCGGTGGGTGGCGGCTGGTTGTGCCACTCCTCCACGCGCTCCACGACAAACCCGTGCCGTTCGAACGCGGCGCTCCACTCGTGGCACCGCAGGCGGTTGCTGCCGTGCACCAACGCCTCTGACGACGGCTCCTTCAGGAACTCGAAGGGGCTGGCCACGGCCCCGGCATAGAAGCGATGATCCACCAGGTCCACCACGTGGATGCCCAGCCCGCCAGGCTTCGTGATGCGCCGCAACGACTCCAGCGCGTCGTCCACCGGGTGCAGGTGCTCGAGCAGTGACATCGAGAAGACCAGATCGGCCTCGTGGGCCCGCAGCGACAGGTCGTACACCGATTCCGTGCGCAACAGCAGCCGCCCAGGCGCGATGCCAGCAGGATCGCCAGCCGCCAGTAGGGGCAGGTCGAACCCGTTCAGGTTTGCGAGCATCTGCTCGGGACCGAGGCGTGGCCGTTCGAGCACGCGCTGCGGCTCCACGAGCAGCCACCCGGCCACGGTGGCGAGCGCCCGCGTGGCGGCCGCCAGGTCGTGCACGGGTTCCGCGTCGATGGCATAGGCGCGCTCTGCGCCGAGCACCAGGAGCAGAAAGCCGAACGTCAAGGGATTGACCGCGCCGCATCCCAGATCCACGACCGTGGCTCCGGCCAGGTCGTCGGGGCCGAGCTGCGCGAGCACCGGGCCGAGCAGATCGCGATACCGCTGGGCGGAGAATGCATTGGCGTGGACGTTCGACGCGCTGGTCAGCTGGCGGACAAGCCGCTCGGCAAGGGCGAGGTCCGCGGTGTTGTCGAAGCGCTCGCCAGACTGCAGCCGGTGCAGCACGTCGGCGGACAGTTCGCGGAGCGTCGGCTGCTGCAGGGCGTCATCGACAAGAGGGATGGCGGTGGGAAGCGGATCGGCGTCCGCCGGGCCCTTGCCCGAAGCGGACGGCGCGCCAGAGGGCGAGGCGGAGTCCACGACTTGCGGCGCACGCTGAATCAGCCTGCGGAGTCGGAACCGAGACAGCGCGTCCCGATTACTCAACGCGGTCCACCGACCGAGGAAAGAAGCTCAGACACTTCGAAGCCCGAGAATACCATGAGCACCCAAGGCCCTCGTGCGGCGCGAGACACCGCGTCTCTACGATTCTGCCGCCCGTTGCGCAGCCCGTTTGTGGCAACATCTGCCCTCGTGACGAGGCTCGTCCAGATCGTGGCGGCCGTGCTGTTCGTCGCGCTTGCCGCCGTCGTCTACGGTCACGTGTTGACGACTACCGTCTCGATAGGCGCGTCACTGTGGTCGCCAAAAGACAGCACTGACCGATGAGCACTGGAGACTTGCCGGAACAACGCCGTGTGACCCCTGAGGTGGGGAGGACCGGAGTCCGGCCGCGGGCACCGAGCTTCCGGCACGCGCTCCTGATCTACCTGGGGTTGGTCGCAGCTCTTACGGTGCCCTTCTGGTGGCAGGGCCAGGTGGTCGCGCCGTTCAGGCAGACGTCGGAAATCGCGGCTGACGAGCGTCCGGGATCTGCCCCCTTGGAGAACCGACGGTTCAGTGACTACCTCTTTCAATACCTCCCGGAGACGATCGCCGCGTTCGATCGCAGCCAGTCAGGATGGCTGGCAGTGTGGACCGACCGGAACGAATTGGGCCGGCCGATTGACCACCTATGGGGCCTGAGTCCCGTCTACCTTCCGTCCTGGTTCCTGTTCGCCGTCTCGGACGGCCCGCCTCGGTTCGCCACTCAGCTGTCGCTCGGGCTCTGCGTGCTCGCTGGGTTGTTCGTGATGCTGTGGTGCAAAGAAAAGGGGCTGTCCCCGCTGGCTGGGCTGCTGGCGGGCGCGAGCCTCGCGGGGTCGCCGACGTTGATTTATTGGTTGACGTTCCCGACGTTCAACGCCACGTACTGCTGGGCTGCGGGCGCGCTCTATGCCGTGACGCGCCTGCATCGACGACCGGATCTCGTCGGATGGAGCGTGCTGGCATTCTCGATCTACAGCCTCTTGGTAACAGGCTATCAACAGCTCGTCGTCTTTCACGCCTATCTACTCGGCGGCGTCGGCATCTGGCTGCTGTACCGGCGGTGGCTGTCCTGCGGACCCGTTGCAACGGCGCGTGCCGCGGCGGTGATGACGAGCGCGGTCGTGGTGGGGACCATGCTGGCGGCACCGCCCTATCTCGACCTCGTGCACGCGGCGTCCCAGTCGGCCAGGCTGGCGCCGGATCCATCGTTCTTCGTTGCGAACTTCCCGCCGCTCACCACGCTCGACGACGTCGCCAGGTTCGCCGTACTCAGCACATTTCCAGAGGTGCTGGGCCAGCCCGTATCGTCGGCCTTTCCGTTCGTCTACAACGGACGGAGTTCGACCGTGATCGTGCTCTTCTGCGCCGTCGTCGCTCTCGTGTTGCGGCCCCGGGACACGTGGGGATGGTGGCTCGCGATCGCCGTCTCCCTGGTGCTGCTGTTCGTGAAGCCGCTCTACCTCTTCGGCGTCGAACACCTCGGCTTCAACCTGTCGCGCGCACACCCTTTCGCCGCCATCGTCCTGCCCGTCACGATGCTCGCTGCGCACGGCGCCGATGCGCTGGTCCGGAGCGGGGATGCCGCGCGCCATTTTCGTGCCGTGGTCGCAGCCGCCGCCGTTACCGGCGCGGCGCTTTGCGCCGCGGTGGCCTTCGGTCTCGTGCACGGGTTGAGCGTGCGGTGGAACGTCGTTGCCATCACCCTGGCGATCCTCGGCGCCTTGTGCGCGCAAGCGGTCCGGCTTCGGCCCGCGCTCCTCGTGGCGGCGCTGGTCGCCGTCGGCGGCACCGTCTCGTTTCCGCTGATGCTGCGGCAGAACCCCTCGGCAATCGCCACGACCTCGCCGCTCGTCGCACTCGTCCACGACAACCTCCCCGACGGCTCGCGCTTCGCAATCGTCGCTCCAGGATTGCCGGTGCTGCCCGCCAACTTGAATGCAGCCGTGGGACTCGCGTCCATTCATACCTACAACAGCCTCTCGTCGCGGCGCTACCAGGCGCTCATTCGCTCACTCGGCGGCGAGATGCGGGTCTACGGACGATCGAACGACTGGATCGCCCCCGACTACGACAGCCCCACGTTCTGGATGAGCAACATCGCGGTGATTCTCTCGCCCTCTCGATTGACCGCTCCGAACCTGGAGTACGTTGGTCAGCGTGGACCCGCGCACGTGCACCGCGTCGTTTCCCGCATGGGCTGCTGCGTGCAAGTGCCGCTCGGACAAAGCGGCCCCTCGCCGGGCATTCGCATCGACGATCCTCGACCTACCTCCATCGGCCAACCGACGTTGACGGCTCACCGAGGAGACGCGCTCGAGATTCAAGTCACGCCGTCGGAACCGAGCGTGCTGGCGCTCAGTCAGATCTACCACCGCGACTGGCATGCCCACGTGCTGACCGATGCGGGCTGGGCTGCCGCCGCGACCCTGCCGGTGAACGACGT
>JANORI010000483.1:0-1904 GCA_031415235.1 Acidobacteriota bacterium
CGGAGGTCAGACGTTCTGTCACAGCATGGCCGCGACGGCGGTCTGGACGCCGTGGCGCTTGCGAGGCTTCGAAGCGCGAGACACGGGCATCGGCGCGGCCACCGGCGGCGTCGCCTCCGTGCAGGTCGCGCGTCCCGTGGGCACCGGGGCGGGCGAGGTGACGAGCCACTCCTCCGACATCCTGTTCACGTTCGTGCTGTCTGGAAGCGTGACGCTGCACGGCGAAGGACAAGGCGCCCACGCGCTCGGCGAAGGCGACGCTTTCGTGATTCCGCCGGGGCTGAAGACGTCGCTGAAGAGCGCCTCTGCGGATCTGTCGCTGCTCGAGGTGTCGCTGCCGGCCAGCTTCGACACCGAACGCCACTCCGACGTGCACCTGACGTAGTCCGCGCTACGTCGTTGCGCGCGTTTTAGACACCTGGTAGCCCACGCCGAGGAGCAGCATCCACGGCACGCCCGCGACCAGCGTGGATTCCAGTCCCGGCACCCACCAGGTCGACACGAGGATGCCGCCGACCAGCGCCGCGCCCAGACATGAGCCCAGAGGAACGCCGGCGCCGCCAGGGGGGGCAGAGGTCGACACGCGACTACTGATGTGGGTCACGAAGATCATGAGCCACACAAACAGCGCGCCAAAGAGCGCGACGCCAAAGAACCACACGTAGGCCGAGTCCGGCCACAGCGCCCGCACCAGCACGGCCGCGCCCAGGCCGACTCCCGACACGAGCAGCGCGTTGACCGGCGCGCCCTGGCGGCTCAGGGTGCCGAGCGCGGGCGAGACGAAGCCGGCGCGCGAGAGCGAGAAGAGCGTGCGGGCGATGAGATACAGGTTGGCATTCGAACTCGACAGCGCGGCGCTCAACACCACGAAATTCATCAGCCCGGCAGCGGCGGGTATGCCGAGGTCGCCGAGCACGCGCACGAAGGGGCTCTCGCCTACCCCGAGGGCGTTCCACGGCGTCAGGGCCACCAGCAACGTCATGGTCACAACGTAGATGGCCGAGAGCCCGAAGACCATGCGCCGCATGGCCGCGGGAATCGTGCGGGCCGGGTCCGAGGCCTCGCCCGAGGTGACGGCCACGATCTCGACGCCGATGAACGAGTAGATCACGAAGCAGCAGCCGAGCCACACCCCGGTGACCCCGAACGGCATGAAGCCGCCGTGCCCGGTGAGGTTCCGGCCGCCGATCGCTGGGCTGCCCGTGAGCCCCGACACGACCAGCACGCCGAGTGCCACGAACACCACGACCGCGACGACCTTGATCATCACGAGCCAATATTCGATGGCGCCCAACTGTCCGACGGCGCGCGAGTTCACGTACAGCAGCAGCACGGCAAACGCCAGCACCCACAGCGCGCCTGGGACTCCTGGAAACCAGTAACTCATGTAGATCGACGCGGCGACGAGCTGCCCGCCAGTGGCAATCACCTGCATCAACCAGTAGCTGACACGTACCGCATAGCCGGCAAACGGCGAGAGATACATCGCGGCATACACGCCGAAGGCCCCGGCTGTGGGATGCGCGACGGCCATCTCCGTCAACGCTCGCGTAAGCAGCAGCGCCACGGCCGCCACGATCACGTACGACACGATGATGGCAGGCCCGGCGACGTTGACCGACAGGCCACTGGCGAGAAACAGGCCCGTGCCGATGGCGCCGCCAAGCGCCATCGTGGCCTGCTGGGCCGTCGAAAGCTGACGGGCCAGCCCCTGCTCGCTGGCAACGGCGGGATGCGTATCGACCTGGGGCATGGCGGCCGCGAGTGTACCTCGCGCGCGGACGTTGGGTGAACCGGGGTGCGCGACTTGACACCTGCGCCCGATGCGGGTCATACCTCACCGGTGTCTGCCATGACGTTGCCGCAGTTCCGGGCCCGGTTTCCGATCTTCAACCGCAAGGTCT
>JANORI010000484.1:0-2870 GCA_031415235.1 Acidobacteriota bacterium
GCCGAACGTCACCGAGAAGTTCTTCCGCGGCCGTCAGGCCCGCGGCGGCGGCAGCGGCCTGGGGCTCGCCATCGCGAACCAGATCGTGCTCGACCACGGCGGGCGCGTCGAGATCCGGAGCGCCGTGGGCCAGGGCACGACGGCCAGCGTCATCCTGCCGGCGGCGTGAGGCGCGCGGGTCCTCGCGTCTCAGGCCTCGGGCCGGAAGCAGTAGCCTTCGCCCTGCACCGTGCGGATGATGCGTGGCTGATGGGGATCCTTCTCGATCTTCCGTCGGAGGCGCACGATCGTGTTGTCCACGAGCCGCGTCAGCGGCATGTCCTTGTAGCCCCACACGACGCGCAGCAGCTCGGCGCGGGTGACCGTGCGCCCGACGCGCTCGGCGAAGCACCGCAGCAGGTCGAACTCGCGATCGGTCAGCTCGAGCTCCACGTCGTCGCGCACGACGCGGTGCCGCCGGAAATCAATAACCGTGTCGGGCGCGAGGGCCAGCCGCTCCGCCGGGGGATGGGCGCGCCGCAGCACGGCGTGGATGCGGGCCAGCAGCTCGTCGAACCTGAAGGGCTTGGTCACGTAGTCGTCGGCGCCCAGGCGGAGTCCGCGCACCTTGTCCTCGTGCTGGCCGCGTGCGGTGAGCATGATGACCGACGGCGGATCCAGCAGCTGTGTCACGGCCCGGCAGACCTCGAATCCGTCGTCGCCCGGCAAGGTGAGATCGAGCAGCAGCAAGTGCGGCAGGAAGGCGTTCACCGCCGGAAGCACGTCGCGGCCGTCGCCCACGGACTCGACGGCGAAGCCCTCGAAGACGAGGTTGTCCCGCAGGACCTGGGCAATCGCCAGGTCGTCTTCGACGATCAGGATCCGCAGCGTGTTCGTCATCCGGCGTGACCCGGACCGGCGGCCCGGAAGCGGCCCGCGGCCGGGAATCCGGCGACGATAGCAGGAACGGATCCGGCGGGCAAACCGCCTAGACATCTCCAAAGGCCGAACATCGCAACAAATGAAGGGAGTCTTCTGGCCTGGCCTTTGGAGATGTCTCGCCCCGCCGGAGGCGGGGCAAGACAACACTGCCGCTAGCGAAGCGGAGCCTTGGGGTCTTTTCTGGGCGGTTTGAGGCGCAGCTTCGCTAGCAAACAGCTTCAGATCCTGAAGCCCGCACGCAGCGGGTCGTCGGCATCCACGAAGAACGTGTGCTCGCCGGTAATCCAGGCGCTGCCGGTGATCTCCGGCACGATCGCCGGGAAGTCGCCGACGCGCGTGCGCGAGGCCACGTGACCCGTGAAGCACGTGCCAATCAGGCTCTCGTGCACGAACGTGCCATCGCCGGCGCCGAGCACGCCCATCTCGTCGAGCACCGCCATCACGGCCGCCGTGCCGCTGCCGCACGGCGACCTGTCAACCTCGGCATCGGCAAACACCGCGACGTTGCGCAGATGGGCGCCGGCCGCCTGCGCCGGCGCGGTGAAGATCGTGCCGTAGACCCCGGCGAGCCCGGGCTCGTTGGGGTGCACCACCTTCGTCACACGCTCCACCTCGCGCGCGATCGCCATACCCGTGCGCTTCAACTCGGGCGGTCTTGGGGGGCGCCAATCCGCGTGTGCCACGGCAGCACGCCGCAAAAAACGGCCCTGCGTTGGGGAGGCCAGCGTCTGAGAACGCAGACCCGGCGAATGCTTCCTGTCGTCGTCTGCGCAAGCAGCACGCCTGCACCGCATTCGACCGCGTTATGCTCGGATCGACGTGACGAGCCGGGCGCAGGTCGACAAGCTGGGGGAACGGCTGAAAGCCGGGCCAGTCGAGCACCAGCCGATCGGCCGTGGGCGTGCGCACCACAGTGGCGAGCACCGTGAGCGCGCAGTCGTCACACGTGGCGGCGCCGAGGCCCACCATCGTGCGGTCGGAATAGACGTAGTTGCCGGGCCGGAACTCGGTGAAGGTGCCACGCGCGACGCGCAGCGAGTGCCGTGCGGGCGGGGTGGCGCCGGCGCTCACTTCGCCAATGGCGATGCCATCGCCTCGCGCCGCGCTGGCCACCGCCGCCATCAGGTCGCGCTCTTCCGTGGCCATGGCGGCCAGTTCCATGTCGGAGTGCGCGTGGTAGGCATGACCGGCGTGGCTCAGGATGCCGGCCAGGCGCAGCCCCTTCATGTTCGCGACCTCGCGCAGGAAGGGCACGGCGTCGATCGGCGACGGGAGATGCCGCAGCGGTGGAAGCCCACGTCGATCCTCACGAGCACCTCGACCAGGTTGCTGTCTCCGCCGCGCGGTCCCGCCGGAGGTGTGCCCAGGCGGCGTGGGCGTGGGCCTGGGGCGGTCGCCGGCACATTCCGAGTGGCCTCGGGCTGCTGCCAATAGCTGCGGGGAGCTACTGTGGAGCTGCCGAATTCTGCCCTCAGGGTTGGGGGGCAGGGTCTGATAACGGTTTTCTCTCACCCCCAGACCCTGCCAATGTTTTCTATCGTCCCGCGCGGCGGGGACAGCCGCCTACAACACCGGCCGCATGGGCGTGGACTTCGCCGGCACCACGCTGTTCTGGCGTGCCGCCTACGCGCTCGACGTGCACGCGATGCGCCTGCTGACCCGCTACGGGATCGACGGCTTCACCGCCCTGCACCACGCGGCCGCGCGCGGCGACAACGAGACCATCACCTACCTGATCGGCCGCGGCGCCAACGTGCTGGCCGTCAATCGCGCCGGTCAAACCACGGTGGACATGGCCAACAGCCCCGAGCAGCCCACCCAGCCGTTCCCCGACGCGATTGCCCTGCTCGAGCGCCTGGGCGCGAAGAACCACCACAACTGCCGCGCCTGCAAGTGACCTAGCGAAGCTGCGCCTCAGAGCGCCCAAAAGGACCGGGTCGGCTGCGCTT
>JANORI010000485.1:0-1667 GCA_031415235.1 Acidobacteriota bacterium
ACCGCGGCCACCTTGCCTACGCGCGAGCGGCCTTTGTAGGCGTGGTGATTCTGCACGTGATGGCCGATGGCGCCGTGATGCACCACGTGATTGAGCGTGATCACGCTGTCGTTCACGGTGCGCAGCCGGGCCTCGAGCGCGTCACCGGTGAGTCCATCCACGCCCGGCACGACGTAGTCGAACATGCCGTAGGGATCGAACGGCGCCGGCGAGCGGTAGTTCAAGTAGTAGAGCGACGGCGCGGCCTCGCGCGTGTGCTCGGGAATCGGCACGTAGCGCAGCGGCGCCAGGGGCCAGGTGACCAGCTTGTAGTTCTGCGCGGCCTGCCAGCACGCGCGCCACTGCGCGTCGAAGCGCGCGAAGTAGCCCTCGGCCGGGGGATGCTGCGCTGCGAGCAGCTCCTGCACGGCTGGCCAGCCGCCGAGCGGACGGGTCATCGCGTCGAGCCGGGCCGCGGCCTCGGCCAGCGCATCGCTGGCCTCGGCCAGCAGCTCGGGAACCTGTGTGGTCACGAAGTGCCCGCGCTGCAGCAGCAGGCCGAGCAGGTCGGCGCCAGCGCACTCGTGGGCATACATCGCGCGGATGGCGGGACCATCGCCGAGGGGGGCCGGTACCTCGAGCCACGACTCCAGCGCCTGGAAGGCCTGCGCCGCGCGGGTCGAGGCCGCCACCCATCGCGCCATGTCGATGTCCCCCACGGCGGCAGGCTCGGCAGCGGCCGTTGCCGCGAGCCAGGCCGGCAAGGCGCGGCTGAAGAGCGGCACCGCCGCCTGGCATTCGCGCTTGGCGCGGCCGATCCAGTCACGCGGCGCGGCCACGAGCACGTCGGGCAGGTTGGCCAGGAAGGCCGGAATCGCCTCGAGACGCCGCTGGGCGTTGGCGAGCCGCTCGGCCAGGGGCGCCCCCTCCCGCGTGACCAGGCTGAGCACACCGAAGATCGCTTCGCCCGTCCACAACGACGGGTTGGCGTGCACGAAGTGCTCGCTCTCGTGCTCGGCCAGCGCGATCTCGAGCGCGCCGTCGGCGAGCGCCAGATCCACCTCGGTGGGGAACGCGCTGACCTGCTCGTCGGGCACACGGCCCGCGGCGTCGAGGTCGCGGCGTAGCGCGCGCATCTCGTCGTTGGCCCGCGCCAGGCCGTCGGGCGACCAGTCGGGCAACACGCCGTCGTGGCCATGGAGCCCCGTGAAGGTGGCCGACACCGGACGCTGCCGGTAGAACGTGGCGAAGAAGCGATCGAGCGCGGCCGACGCCGGGCTCGCCGCCCCTACGCGAGCGGGAGCGTCACCCATCGGCGTTCCCGGAACGACAGTTCCACGGCGTTGATCGTCTCCTGCACCCACGCGCCATCGTCGAAGTTGCCTTCGTTCACCGGATCGTCGGACAGGATCTCGGTGATGAAGCTGCTCACGAGATTGGCATAGAACAGCGTACGCCACGATTCCTCGGCGCTGCCCCCGGGCGGATAGAACTCCACCGGCACCTCGGCCCGCGTGAACTCCACGTGGTCTTTGCCGGCCAGCCAGATGCGCTCGCAGATGCCGTGCTCTTCGACCAGCCGGCAGATGATCGCGCCTTCGCTGCCGTAGAGCCGCGCCTCGATGCCGGGGTAGTTGCCCACCGTGACGTAGCTGGTCTGGATCGAGCACAGCGCGCCGTTGGTGTAC
>JANORI010000486.1:0-13893 GCA_031415235.1 Acidobacteriota bacterium
GCTTCGGTGGCGGCGACATTGAGCGCGATGTTCGGGAACGCGATGCTCTGGTTGGACGAAACCGCGCGGAACTCGAACTTGTTACCCGTGAACGCGAAGGGACTCGTGCGATTGCGATCGCCGGCATCACGCGGCAGCTTGGGCAGCACCGACACCCCGATGTCGAGCATGCCGCCGTGCTTACTCGACTTGGCGCCGCCCTTTTCCACCTGCTCGAGCACGTCGGTGAGCATGTCGCCGAGGAAGATCGAGAGAATCGCCGGCGGCGCTTCGTTGGCGCCGAGGCGATGGTCGTTGCCGGCGCTGGCAATGCTCATGCGCAGCAGACCCGCAAACATGTCGACCGCGCGCACCACGGCGGTGCAGAAGAACAGGAACTGCATGTTGTCGTGCGGCGTGGCGCCCGGGTTGAGCAGGTTATTGCCAAGGTCGTCGCCCATGCTCCAGTTCACGTGCTTGCCCGACCCGTTCACGCCCGCAAACGGCTTCTCGTGCGTGAGGCACGCCAGCCCGTACTTCGGCGCGATGCGCTTGAGCGTCTCCATCGTCATCATCTGATGGTCGGTGGCCACGTTCATGCTCTCGAAGATCGGCGCCAGCTCGTACTGCGACGGCGCCACTTCGTTGTGGCGCGTCTTGATCGGTACGCCGACCTTGTAGAGTTCGGTCTCCACTTCGGCCATGTAGGCGAGCACGCGCTCGGGAATCGATCCGAAGTACTGATCTTCGAGCTCCTGACCCTTGGGCGGACGCGCGCCGAAGAGCGTGCGGCCCGCGTTGATCAGGTCGGGCCGGTTGAAGTAGAAGTGCCGGTCGATCAGGAAGTACTCCTGCTCGGGCCCGCACGTGGCGGTGACGCGCGAGGCGGGCACGCCGAAGAGCTTCAGCGCGCGCACGGCCTGCGTCGACAGCGCTTCCATCGAGCGAAGGAGCGGCGTCTTCTTGTCGAGCGACTCACCGGTCCAGCTCACAAACGCCGTGGGGATCACGAGCGTGGCCGAGTTGCCGTTCACGAGCAGCCAGGGAGGGCTCGTGGGATCCCAGGCCGTGTAGCCGCGCGCTTCGAAGGTGCTGCGCATGCCGCCCGAGGGGAAGCTCGACGCGTCGGGCTCCCCGCGCACGAGTTCCTTGCCGCTGAACTCGGCCATCGAGCCGCCGTCTTCGGTGGGGGAGAAAAACGAATCGTGCTTCTCGGCGGTGATGCCCGTCATGGGCTGGAACCAGTGCGTGTAGTGCGACGCGCCGTGTTCCACGGCCCAGTCCTTCAGCGCCGAGGCGACGGAATCAGCGGTGGCCATCTCCATGGGCGTGCCCTTGGTCACGGTGTCGCGCAAGGACTGGTAGACCGCCTTCGGCAGCCGCGCCTGCTGCACCGAGTCGTTGAACACGAGCGATCCGAAGATGGACCCGACCTGTGCACGCGCGTGCACCACGCGTCCTTCGTTCATCGACCAGCTGCGAATGCGGTCAATCGCTTCGCTCAACGTCTCGGCTGCCATGGGTGTCTGCTCCTCGGTGTGAAGACGTAATCGTGTGAATCGAGCGCAAAAACTCATTCATTGTGCACGAAGAAGGCATCAATCGGCAATAAAAAGCCCCAAAATGTATCGCCGCCGTATATTCTAAGCAGAAATCGCACGTCAGACGCATTAATTACATTTTCGTAATATCAGGTGCCACTTTGCCCTCGAATCTGTCTGACGTGGCCAAGCTCGACCGTAAACCTTCGCTGTGTATAGTGTCGTGCACAGGTCACGACCGGGGCGGTCCTTGCCCCTTGGTCTGCGTGAACGTGCAGAGATTCTTCATGAGCAGCGCCGCAGGACGAAAGTCCGGAGGGCACGGGACATCGCATCGGCGCGTCGGCGCTCCGCCGGCAATCGCCGTGGCGGTAATGCCGTGAGCCCCGTCGATGCGGCCACGACCGCCGAAGACGGGCGCGGAGGTCCGGCCGGCGAGCAGCCGCGCGCCGGCGGACTCGCCGGAATGCGCCAGATCGTGGCGGCGGCAGCCGTCGGGCTGATCCTTCGCTTGGTGGTGTCCTGGGCGGCCGTCGATGCGCCTGCGATGGCCGACATGGAGCAGTATCACGGGCGCGCCCTGCATCTGTTCCACCACCGCGAGTTCGGCCCCGACGCCCTCCGGGGCCCAGGCTATCCACTGCTCCTCGCCGCGGCCTATGCCACGCTCGGCGAGTCGTTGTGGTCCGCCAGGGTGGCCAACGGCCTGGCGGGCGGCCTGCTGGTGCTGCTGACGGGACTGCTCGCGCGTGCGATGGGCCTGGGTGCGCGCGCATGGGTGGCCTCCGCGCTGGTCGCGATCTATCCCGGATTCGTGCTGTCGTCGGTCTACCTCATGCCCGACAGCTTCTTCGCCGTGTGGGTGGTCGCGTGCCTGCTCGCGCTGCGCCGGCGGTCCTATGGATTCGCGGTGCTCGCGGGTGCGCTCGCCGGTGGCGCGATGCTGACCCGATCGGTGGGGTTGATCCTGCTGCCGACGGCCGCGGTCGTCTGGGCGTACGAACTCGGGCGGCGTAAGGCGTCCGTGCCACAGGTGGCCGCGCGGGCGGGCCTGTTCGTGTTTGCAGGTGCGGTCGTGCTCGCCCCGTGGCTGAGCTACACCACACGCATCGCCGGCCGCCCGCTGCTGGATTCCACGAGCGGCCTCAACATGCTGATTGGCAGCAATCCCCGCGCGACCGGGCGTCTCGAAATGCGGGATGGCCAGTGGCTGACCGAAACGTATGTATCCGGCGCGGTGAATGTTGCCGACGCCGACTCCCGCGCGGCGCGGGCGGCGGCTCAATGGGCCGTGGAGAATCCCACGCGCTGGGCGCAGCTTGCCGCCGTCAAGGTCGCGAGTCTCTGGGGCCTCGAAGGCCGCGAACACAGCGCCCTGTATTCCCGCGACTACTTCGGACCTCGACGGGATGCGACGGTCCTGGCGTGGGGTGTGGCCATCCTGGCGTCCTTTCCCCTGCTCGTCGTGGCGGCGCTCGCCGGCGCCGTTGGTGTGAACAGCGGCTGGACGGCCCTCAGACTGGCCGTGGCCACGCTGGTTGCCGTGACGACCGTCCTCCACGTCGTGAGCTTCGGCGAGAGCCGCTTCCACCTGCCGCTCGTGCCGCTGCTGGCCGTGCTCGCCGCAGCCCGGTGGCCCACGTGGCGTCACGTGCCGTGGCCTCGCGCGGTCGCCGCGGGAACGGCGGTCGTGTTCCTCGCATGGGCGTGGACGACGCAGCTGCCGGAACTGTCGCAGCGCCTCGACACGCTGCGTCAGCCGAACGGCTCGATGAGCGTCATCGAGTACTGACCGGTACCGCGACCTGTGGTTACCCCGGGTCCGCCGGCGGCGCCCACGCCGGTGGTTCGCCCGATGCGCACTAGAATGGCGCGGTCCTCGGTACATCCATTTGCTGCACTACACGGGTCTGTCACTCACGATGCTGGCGGCGCTCCTTCTGGAGATCGTCGACAGCCGCTTGCTCTCCGTCGTCACCTGGTACCACCTGTCTTTCGTGGCCATCTCCGTGGCGATGCTGGGAGCGGCCGCCGGTGCGGTGGCGGTGTTCGTGTCACCCGCACGATTTCCGAAGGCGCACGACGGCACGCAGGTGGCCATCTGGGCGGGGCGGTTCGCGATCGTCCTGCCCCTGTCGCACTTGCTCTCCCTGGTGATCCCGATGCCGGGCGGGGAGCGGTGGTCGGCGATGGACCTCGTGGTCCTGTCGCTGGCGATCGGCGTGGTTGCGGTGCCGTTCGCGCTGGGCGGCGTCGTGACGACGCTGGCGCTCACGCGCGGACAGCAGCCCGTGGGCCGGCTGTACGCGGCCGACCTTCTGGGCGCCGCGACCGGCTGCATCGCCGCCGTGCTGCTGCTCGACCACACGAACCTGAGTGCGGCCGCGTTTGCAGCCGCCGCGGTGGCCGCGCTCGCCGCGCTCTGCTTCCGCGCGTCGGCCGGGATGCGTGCCGGCGTCGCCGTGCCGCTCGTCCTCGTCCTGGCACTCCTGGCAGCCCTGGGCAACGCCAGCGGCGAGGCCATCCGCGTGCTGTACCCCAAGAACCGTCAGGCATGGACGATGCCCGTGCTCCGCAGCCTGTGGAACAGCCACGCGCACATCCTGGCATTCGAGCCGTCGGTCGGTCCCGCGTTCTACTGGGGCGCCGGCACGGGCGCGGAGCGCTTTTCGAACAACCAGGCGTTCGTGCTCGTGGACGGGGAAGCCGGCACGCCGATGACGGAATGGAACGGCGACCCAGGCGCCCTCGAGTGGGTCTCGTACGACGTGACGGCTCTGCCGTATCACCTGCGCAAGGGCGGCCGGGTCGCCGTCGTGGGCGTGGGCGGTGGCCGGGACATCCTGGCGGCCATCTGGAGCGGGAGTCCGTCCATCACCGGTGTGGAGATCAACAACAACGTCGTGGCGTTGCTCGAGGAGCACCATCGACGATTCACGCGACTCGCCGACCACCCGGGCGTGCAGCTCGCCCATGACGAGGGCCGCGCCTACCTGACCCGGTCCACCGGGCAGTTCGACGTGCTGCAGATGTCTCTCGTCGACACGTGGGCGGCCACCGGCGCCGGCGCGTTCACGCTCAGCGAGAACGGTCTCTACACACGCGAGGCGTGGAAGGTCTTCTTGAACCGGCTCACACCCACCGGCGTGCTGAGCGTGTCGCGCTGGTTCTCACCGGAGCGGGCATCGGAGACGAGCCGGCTGATGGGACTCGCCGTCAACGCGCTGCTCGACCGGGGCGTGCGGCGCCCGCTGGATCACCTGGCGCTCGTGGCCCGCCTCAACGTCGCGACGCTGCTCGTGTCGCCGTCGCCGCTCTCGGCGGCCGATCTCGACGCGGTCGAGGCCGTGAGCCGCGAGCGGGGATTCGCCGTGCTGGTGTCGCCGCGGGAGCCCGGTCACGACCCGCGCCTGGCGGCGATCGTGCGGAGCCAGTCGCTGGTTGAACTCGACGCCGCCACGGCGGACGACGTGTTCGACTACCGGCCGCCGACCGATGCCCGACCGTTCTTCTTCAACATGCTGCGCCCGCGGGCGTGGCTGCAAGGCGCCACCGGCGTCGGCCCAGGGGTGATCGCGGGCAACCTGCGCGCGACGGGCACGCTCGTCGCCATCCTGGCCGTGTCGATGGCGTTCGTGGCGGCCACGATCGTGATTCCCCTTGCCTCGAGCGGACGCCCGGCCCTTCCGTTGCGCACGCTCGCCGCCGGGCTCTCGTACTTCTCCGTCATCGGCGCGGCGTTCATGTGCGTCCAAGTGGCATTCCTGCAGCGCTTCTCGGTGCTGCTGGGCCACCCGACCTACGCGCTCGTGGTCGTGCTGTTCGCGATGCTGCTGTGTGCCGGCGCCGGCAGCATGGTTTCGGAACGTCTGCTCGGCCGCACCGGCGGGCGGTTCATCGTGTGCACGTCGATCCTGGCGGCGGGCCTCGCGGTGGTGGCCGCGTCCGTGGCGACGATCTGCGCGACGGCGGTCGCCTGGTCGCTCGCGGCGCGCATCGCCAGCGTGCTCGCCGTCGTGGCGCCGATTTCCTTTCTGCTCGGCCTTTGCTTTCCCCACGGCGCGCGGCTCATCCAGGGGCAGGATCAATCGACACTGGCGTGGATGTGGGGCGCCAACGGCGCGGCGGGCGTCGTGGCCTCCATCGCCGCGGTCATGATCTCGATGACGCTCGGGATCGAGGCCAACCTGTGGATGGCCGGAGCGGCCTACGCCCTGCTGCCGCTGCTGGCCAAGGGCATGGCGCCAGGCGACGCCAGCTAGAAGGCCGGCGCCAGGCGCTTCAGCGCGCAGTCGGCCGCAGGCGCGGGGTGCGAGCCGTTGACCATCGCCGGATACGCCAGTTCCGCCATCAGCGCGTAGCCGCGATCGCTTGGATGAAATCCGTCGCTCGAGTAGCTGGCGGCTTCCAGGATGCGCGAGTCGCACAGCAGGTCGACCACGAACGTGTTCGGTCCCACCAGCGCGTTCACCCGCTCGCTCATGCCCACCGCGATGCGCTGCATCACGCCGCGCTCGACGGCGGAGTTGCGCAGCAGGTAGGGCGCGCCGGCCAGGTTGGGCAGGTTGAGCAGCACCACTTTCGTATTGGGCGCCCGCTGCCGCGCGGCGCGCACGACCGCACCAAGATCGTCGCCCCACTGACGCACGTGCTGGTCGATGAAGCCCGCCACGTCGTCGCCGGCCAGTTGGGCCCGGACCACCTGACCGATGGTGTTGGCGTCGTTGCCACCGGCAAACACCGTCACCACAGTGCTCGAGGTGGCGGTAAAAGGTGCCTGGTTCGTCAGGAAATTGCCAGGGTAGGTGCGGCCGACGCGCCGGCCCAGGGTCTCGATGGCCGGGCTCAGCACCGAGCCGGGCACCGCCAGATTGAGCAGAGTGGCGCTGCCGCCCTGCTGCAGGCGCCGGAAGAGCACCTGCACCCAGCCGGTGCCGTCCGGGCAATTCAGGTCAAACGGCGCGCACACCACCGCGGAGCCCACGCCCAAAGCGTCGCTGGCGCCAATGGACGTGTAGCTGGTGCCGGTGCTGCCCGAGCCTCCGCCGCCGGTCGGCGAGGGGGAGGTCGGCGACTCGGGCGACTGGCTGCACGCCGCGGTTCCGATCAGCAGGGCGACGCAGACGGCGAGTCGCTTCAGTCGGGTCATGGCGGATGGTCTGTGCAAGGATGATGCCCAAGGCACGGGACGAACTCTCCGGTAGTGTTTCGGCGCGGGACCCGGTCGCCATTACAATGCGTCACTGCTGGCGACCAATGATGTCACCTCCCTCCCGCCCCTGGACGCGCTTCTACGACCCCGCCACGGCGCAGGATCTCGCGCCGCTCCGCTGGTCGACGGTCGCTGACCTGGTGCGAGAATCCGCCGCCAAGTACGCGGCGCAGGAGGCCTTCACGCTGCTCCTTCCCAACGGCACGCGCGGCGCGCTCACCTTCGCCGAGGTCGATCGCCTGTCGGATGCCTTCGCGGCGTATCTGCGCGAGGTGGCCGGCTTTGCGGCGGGCGACCGGCTGGCCGTGCAGATGCCCAACTGCCTGGCGTATCCGCTCGTGGTCTTCGGTGCGCTGAAGGCCGGGCTCGTGATGGTGAACACGAACCCGCTCTACACCGCGCCCGAGATGGAGCACCAGTTTGCCGACAGCGGCGCGACCGGGCTCGTCGTGATCGACCTCTTTGCCGACAAGGTCGCGAAGGTCCTGCCGAAGACGTCGATTCGCACGGTGGTGGTCGTGACGATTGCCGACCGGCTGCCGTGGCTCTCGCGCACCCTGGTGCGCGTCGTGCAGCGCTACGTGAAGCAGCAGGTGCCGCCGGCCACCTTCGCGCACATCTCGTTTGACCGCGCACTGGCCCAGGGGCGCGCGAAGCTCGAGTCCGGGGCCGACCCGCGGGTGTACCTGCACGGCGCCACGCACGACCGGGTGGCCACGCTGCAATACACCGGCGGCACGACGGGCGTGAGCAAGGGCGCGGTGCTCACCGAAGGCAACCTGCTGGCCAATATCATTCAGTGCATCGAGGTGTGGAAGCCGGGCGTCATCGAAGGCCAGGAAACCGTCGTCACCGCGCTGCCGCTGTACCATATCTTCGCGTTCACGGCGAACCTCATGGTGTTCTTCGTCTTCGGCGGACGTAACATCCTCATCCCCAGTCCGCGGCCGCTCGCCAATCTGAAACAGGCGCTCACGACCGAAGGCGCGACGTGGCTCACCGGCGTGAACACGCTCTTTGCCGGCCTGATGCACGAGCCGTGGTTCCAGCAGCACACCGGCTTCACTCTGAAGGGTCCGGTCGCCGGCGGCATGGCGCTCGTGCCGGCGGTGGCCGCGCGCTGGGAGGCGATGACCAAGACGCCGATCTATCAGGGCTACGGCCTGACCGAGACGTCGCCGGTTGTGTCGCTCGTGCCGTTCCACCGGAACAAGCGCGATTCGATTGGCGCGCCCGTGCCGGGCACCGATGTGCGCATCGTCGATGCGGAGGGCCGCGACGTGGCCCCAGGCGAGGCCGGCGAGCTGCTGGCAAAAGGCCCACAAGTGATGGCCGGCTACTGGCAACGTCCCGACGAGACGGCGCGCGTGCTGAAGGACGGGTGGCTCTCGACCGGAGATGTCGCCACGTCCGACCAGGACGGCTACCTCTACATCGTCGATCGCAAGAAAGACATGATCCTCGTAAGTGGGTTCAACGTGTATCCCAACGAAGTGGAAGCCGTGCTGGCCTCACACCCCGGCGTGGCGGAGGTGGCCGTGATCGGCACGCCCGACGAGACGTCGGGCGAAAAGGTGTGCGCGTTTGTCGTGCGGCGCGATCCGGCGCTGACCGAGGCTGCGCTGCGCGACTTCTGCCGCCAGTCGCTCGCGGCCTACAAAGTGCCGCGCGTCGTGACGTTCCGCGACGACTTGCCGAAGTCGCCCGTGGGCAAGGTGTTGCGCAAAGACTTGCGCGACCTGGCCGCGCCGCGCTAGGTGGACGACGAGCGACCGCCAGATGGATCCTGTGTGCCACACCCTGTCCGGCCTGGCGATGGGCCATGCCGGGCTCGAGCGCCGCACGCCACTGGCACTCGCGACACTCGCGCTCGCGGCGAATGCGCCCGACATCGACATCGCCGTGCTGGCGACGAGTACGCTGCAGGTGTCGTTCCGACGCGGCTGGACGCACGGCCCGCCGGCCATGGTGCTGCTGCCGCTGGCCGTCACGGCGTTCGTCATTGGCTACGACCGGTTCGTGCGGCAGCGGCGTCAACCGGCACCCGCGCCGGTGGTACCGGCTCAGGTGTTGTGGCTTGCGGCCCTGGGCACCTGGTCGCATCCGCTGCTCGACTACATGAACAGCTACGGCATCCGTCTGCTCATGCCGTTCTCGGGCCGGTGGTTCTATGGCGACGCGCTCTACATCGTGGACCCCTGGATCTACCTGTTGCTTGGCGCCGGTGCGGTGTGGACGTCGCGCGCCCGCCACCGGGCCGACGGCGGCGCGCGCGGCGCGCAAGTGGCCTTGGCCGCCGCGGCGCTCTACGTGGCACTCATGTACGGCTCGAATGTGTGGGCGCGGGCCGAGGTGCGGTCCGGGCTCGCCCGTGCCGGACGTGCCGACGCGCCGTTCATGGTCACGCCGGTGGCGGTCAATCCCTTTCATCGGGAGGTGCTCGTGGATCTCGGCGACCGCTACGAGAAGGGCTTCCTGTCCTTCTCGCCGGCACCGCACTTCCGTCCTGCCGGCTACGGCGTCGAGAAGCACAGCGACCATCCCGCCGCCGCGGCCGCGGCGGCCACCGTGCGGGGCCGCCAGTTCCTCGCCTGGTCGCGGTTCCCCTTCTTTGTCGTCACACCGACGGCAACTGGCCACACCGTGACCCTGAATGATGCCCGGTACTCAGGCCCGTCGGGCACCGACGGTTGGGCCGGCGTGGTCGTCGAAGTCCCGTGACACGGCGCGCGTAGAATAGAGCGCATGCACGTGGTGACCAGGGGGGTGGTGGTGATGGCGCTGGTGTGCAGTGTGCCAGCGACGCTGCGAGGCTGGGGCTTCGACGCGCACAAGCACATTGCCGGGCGCATGATCGCGCTGCTGCCGGTCGAGATCCGGCCGCTCTTCGAAGCTCGCCGCGCCTTCATCGTGGAGCGCTCGGTCGATCCCGACCTGTGGCGCAACGTGGGGTGGGATGCCGAGCCGCCGAATCACTTCCTGGACTTCGACGCCGGGCCGTATGGCGCGTATCCGTTCGAGGCGCTGCCGCGCGAGTACGACAAGGCGGTCGAGAAGTTCGGCAAGGACGTCGTGGAACGGGAAGGCACGCTGCCGTGGCGGGTGGCTGAGTTCTACGGCAAGCTCGAGCGCGAGTTCGCAGCGCTCGCTCGGCCGTCGCCCTCGCCCTACACCCTCGACAACATCGTGCTCTTCTCGGCCGTGCTCGCCCACTACGTGAGCGACGGGCATGTGCCGCTTCACGCGGTGAAGAACTACGACGGCCAGCTCACCGGCCAGCCCGGTGCGCACGGGCGATTCGAGTCGGACCTGTTCGAGCGCTACGTGACGCAGTTGCGGTTGCAACCGGTGGCCAAAGCCCCCGTGGTCGATCCACGTGCGGCGATGTTCCAGATTCTGCTCGAGTCCAACCGGCTCGCCGAGCCCATACTGGCCGCCGACCGCCGGGCTGCGGCCGGGCGCGAGTACTTCGACGACGGATTCTACGAGGCGTTCAAGACCGACGCGTGGCCGGTGGTCGACCGGCGGATTGCCGACTCGATTGCCGCAACGGCGGCCTTCATCACCGGCGCGTGGGAACGGGCGGGGAAGCCGGCCGTGCCCCTGACGATCACGCGCGGGCCCCGACGTGTGCCCAAGGCGCCAGCGCCCGCGAAGTAGGGCGCGAACTCTCGCGCCTTTTTCAGCGTCCCACCATCATGCAGGTGTTCCTGATCCCGATTGGCGCCGATGTCTACGAGCCGTACTTCGAGCCGGTCGAGGGCGCCGAGGAGGAGACCGACACAGAGGGCGGCTGGCTGAGCCGACAGCGGAGGAAGCTCGGCGACATGCTGCGCGAGGCCGAGGCCGAACGACATCGCCGCCGCGATCCGGCGGCCGAGGCCGCGGCCGGATTCCTGGTGCGCTGGCGCCGGAAGATGATGCGGTGGATCGTGGAGCGCGCGGCCGAGCAGCGCCTGTTGTGGCACCTGCGGACCGCCGCCAGTGCCACGCTTGCGGTGCCGAGCGACCTGCCGGCCGACCGCGCCTTGGAGATCTTGCGCACCGGCTTCAAGCGCGACGGCGATCGGCACTTCCGGTGGTTCTTGGTCAACCTTGCGGGGCTGGTCGTGTCGGTTGCGACGATCCTCGTGCCCGGGCCCAACGTGCTCGGCTACTACTTCATGTTTACCACCGTGGGGCACCTGTTGGCCTGGCGCGGCGCGCGGCACGGACAGCACCGGGTGCAGTGGCAGGTCGAGTCGAATGTCGTGCTGACCGACGTGCGTGCGGCGCTGTCGATGCCGTCGCCCGCGAAGGAAGACTGCCTGCACGACGTGGCCGCCCGGCTCGGTTTGCGGCACCTGGCGACGTTTGTGGAACGGCTGGCCATTCCGCCTGCATGATAGGCTGGCCTCCGTGACTCTGCAGCAGCTGGCCGAGCGCATCGGCGCTCGCCTCGAAGGCGACGGCACCATCCACGTCGCGAGTGTGGCGAGCTTGGGCACGGCCGAGCCAGGCGACGTGACGTTCCTGGCCAACGAGCGCTACGCGGCGGATGTCGCCACCACCAAGGCCTCGGCAGTGATTCTCGGCGCCGTGGGGCCCTCGGCGCCGTGCGCGGTACTGCGGGTCGACAATCCCTATCTGGCGTTTGCGCGCGCGGCTGCGGCGCTCGCACCTTTGTCGGTGCTGCCGGTGGGCGTGCATCCGTCGGCCGTGATTGCTCAGGGCGTCGCGCTCGGCCCGGGCGTGGGCATTGGTCCGCTCGCGGTACTCGGCCCCGGCGTGCGTATTGGTGCGCGCACCGCTATCGAGGCGCACGCCGTGGTCGGTGCCGACGCGGTGATCGGCGACGACTGCGTGATCCACGCGCACGTGTCGATTCGCGAACGCTGCCGTCTCGGCGACCGGGTGGTGATTCAGAACGGTGCCGTGATTGGCGCCGATGGCTTCGGCTTTGCGCATCATCCCGACGGCACCCACGAGAAGATCCCGCAGACGGCGCCGGTCGTCATCGAAGACGACGTCGAGATCGGCGCCAACACGACCATCGACCGGCCGGCGGTGGGCGAGACCCGCATCAAGGCCGGCACGAAGATCGACAACCTGGTGCAGATCGCCCACGGCGTCGTGATCGGGCGTCGCGTACTACTGGCCTCGCAGGTCGGGATCTCGGGTAGTACGACGGTTGGCGACGGCGTGGTGCTGGCCGGACAGGTCGGCGTGGCCGGCCACATCACCATCGGCGATCGGGTGACCGCCACCGGGCAGACCGGCATCACGAACTCGGTCGAGGCAGGCCGAGTCATTTCGGGCCTGCCGGCGATTGACACCCGCGACTGGCGCAAAGCGGCGGTGCTCGTGGGACGCCTGCCCGAGTACCGACGGCAGCTGCTCGACCTCGAACGCCGGCTCGCGGCGCTCGAACGCGCGGCCTCCGGGGCCGCCGGCACCCCCGTGCCATAATCGATCCCTGATGAACATGTTCGCCGCCCCCGTCGTTCACCGTCTTCGGCGTCGGGCGTTCCTGGCCGTGTGCGTGGGCGCACTGGCGATTGCCGCCTTGTCGACACCGCTCAGCGCCGCCGTGGCGCCACCCAAGCTCGAGTACCAGCGGTTCACGCTGCCAAACGGGCTGACGGTGATCCTGCATCTCGACCGGTCGACGCCCATCGCGCACGTGCAGACGTGGTATCACGTGGGCTCGAAGAACGAGCGGCCAGGCCGCACCGGCTTCGCGCACCTCTTCGAGCACATGATGTTCAAGGGCTCGAAGAACGTGGAGCCCGAGCAGCACACCTCGATTGTGTCGTCGGTGGGCGGCCGGGCGAATGCCTACACCAACGAAGACGCCACCGTGTACTGGAACACCGTGCCGTCGCAGTACCTGCCGCTCGTGCTCTGGATGGAAGCCGATCGCCTCGGCTCGTTGCGTATCGACGAGCAGACGTTTGTCAGCGAGCGCGAAGTGGTGAAGGAAGAGCGCCGGATGCGGGTCGACAACCAGCCGTTTGGCAATCTCAACGAGCTGCTCTACAGGAATGCGTTCACCACGCATCCCTACAAGAACCCCGTCATTGGCAGCATGGCCGACCTCGACGCCGCCACCATCGACGACGTGCGCGGGTTCTTCAACACCTATTACATTCCGGCCAATGCCACGGTGGTGATTGCCGGTGACTTCGACGTGGCCGAGACGACCGACCTCGTGACGCGCTACTACGGCCGCATCCCGGCGGGGCCGGGCAAGGTCGTGCGCGACATCGCGCCGGAGCCGGCGCCCGCCACAGCACGCCGCGTCACGCTCGAAGAGGCCTGGTCGCTGCCGGCGGTGATCGTGGCGCAGCACATCACCTACGACGGCCACCCGGATTCGTATCCCCTGCACGTGCTGGCCAAGGTGCTCTCTGATGGCAACAGCTCGCGCATCCACAAGAGTCTGGTCTACGACAAGCGCCTCGCGGTGGCCGCCTTTGGCGGCGCCAACCTGATCGAGCACCCGAATTTGTTCTTCATGGTGGCGCTCGTCAGTCCCGGCCAGTCGCCCGAAGACGTCGAGAAGGCGCTCGTCGCCGAGCTCGACAAGGCCGTGGCCGAGGGCATCAGCGACCGCGATCTGCAGCGCGCCAAGAACCAGTTCGCGCGCGACTACATCCTGGGCCGCGAGACGGTGCAGGAGAAGGCGGGCATTCTGGCGCATGCGGAAGTGCTGCATGCCGACATCAAGACCGCCGACGGCGAATTCATGATCTTCCAGACCATGACGCGGGCCGAGGTGCAGCGCGTCGCTCGGACCTATTTCATGCCCGAGTCGCGCCTCGTGATGCACGTGCGGCCCAAGGCTGCGGGAACCCGCCCATGAGCCGTCGAGTGTTTCACGTCGTGCAGTCGTCGCTCGTGGCCGCGACCTGCGTGCTGGTGGCGTCGGTCGGCCTCACCGCCGGACAGCGAGGTCTCGACGGCCTGCGCTGGCCCACGGAACGTCCGCCGCGGCCGCTCTCGGCCAAGGCCGTGAAGTTCCCGTCCTATCAAATCCGCACACTGCCAAACGGCTTGCAGGTGGTGCTCGTCAGCCAGAACGAGCAGCCGGTCGTGAGCGCGCGGATGCTCGTGCGCGCCGGTGCGGCGCAGGATCCCAAGGGCAAAGAAGGCCTGGCGATGCTGACGGCCGCGCTGCTC
>JANORI010000487.1:0-1533 GCA_031415235.1 Acidobacteriota bacterium
CTCCAGGAGGAACCGGAAGTTCATCCCATCGGCAAGGGCGGTGGCGCGCGCGGCCAGACCTGGGGCGAGGTCGCGAATCCCGACCGCGAGGGTGTTGAGCGCGCCCGCCAGGTTGCCACTGTCGACCGTGGAGACGTAGGCTGGCGCCCGCGCGGCCAGCGTGCGGGTGTCGTACCAGTTGAGCAGGTGTCCTTCGTGGCGTTGCAACCCCTCGATGGTCGTGAGCGCCTCGTCGATGCGGCGCGTGAGTCCGGCGGTGTCGATGAAGTCGAGGTCATGAGCCGAGAGCGTGGCGAGCAGACCCAGCCCGATGTTGGTGGGTGAGGTGCGGTGAGCCACCACCAGACCCGGGTGCAGCTGCACGTTATCGGGCGGCAGGAAGTGGTCCTCGGCGGTGACGAACGTGTCGAAATACGCCCAGGTCTTCCGCGCGACCGAGAGCAAGTACGCGCGGTCGTCAGCGGGAAGTGGTGTGCGGGACGGCGTCATCGGCCGACTCAGCGCCCACGCGATCCACGGTGCGGCGGTCCACAGGGTGAGCGCCGGCACGGCCACACCCAGTGCCTCGGGGCGAACGGCCGTGACCGCGGCCAAGGTGACCAGCGCCAGACTCGGACTGGCCGCCATGACGCGGGCGAAGGCACGCATGCGCACCTGACCGCCCCGTGCGGCGCTCGACGCCGCGGTTTCCCATTCCAGGAGACGCCGTTGCGTGACGCCGAGGCGGATGAGCGTGGTGCCAATCGCGTGCAGACGCTCGGTGGCCTCGTGGGCCATGAACGTGAGCTGAAGACCGGCGCGCACCGCCGACACCTGCAGGTCCTCGATGGACTCGCGCGCGAAGAGACCCCACGTCTGCCCTCGGCGCGGGCCTCGCAGCACCGCCAGGGCGCCGGAGAAAGCCGGAAACACCATCGCCGCCAAGCCCGCGGCCGTCCACACGGCAGGATGCCCCGGCAGCACCGTCCACCCCGCCACCAGGAGCGCGAGGGTGGCTGGTGGCAGCAGGCTGCGGCGCAGGTTGTCGAGGATCTTCCAGCGGGCAATGAGCGGCAGCCGATTGCGGGTGGGGCCGCCGCGCGACGGCACCACAGGAAAGAGCCACCACAGGATCTGCCAGTCGCCGCGCACCCATCGGTGTTGACGCCGCGCGTGCGCCAACACGCTCGACGGGTAGTCGTCGACGACCTCCACGTCGCTCACGAGGGCCGTGCGCGCGTAGAGCCCCTCGAAGAGGTCGTGCGACAACAGCGCGTTCTCTGGCACTCGGCCCTCGAGCACCGCGGCAAAGGCGTCCACGTCATAGAGCCCCTTGCCGGTGAAGATGCCCTCGGCGAAGAGGTCCTGATACACGTCGGACACGGCGGTCGTATACGGGTCGACGCCGGTATGGCCGGCGTAGGTGCGCGCACAGAGCGAGCCGGCGGCACTCGCCATGGGGACGCTGACACGCGGCGGCAGGATGCCGTAGCCCGAGGTGACGCGTCCATCCTGCGGGTCGATGACCGGCCGGTGCAGCGGGTGCGCGATGAT
>JANORI010000488.1:0-13961 GCA_031415235.1 Acidobacteriota bacterium
CGGCCACGCCGAGCGCGGCCAGTTCACGCACCTCGTCGGCGCTCGACACCGTGCCGCTGAAGGCCAGAATGGGAAGGCGCCCGTCGTCGAGCTTCCGCACCGTGCGAATCAGTTCGGCGCCGGCGCAGTGCGGCATGCGCAAGTCGACGACCAGCAGGTCGAGACGGTCGAGGTCGGCCCGCACCCGGGCAAGCAGCTCGGCGGCGCTCTTCACCGTGATCGCACGATGCCCCGCGCTCTCGACCGCCGTGCGGAATCGGTCTCGCACCGACGCGCTGTCGTCGGCGATGATCACGCATTTGGACGCCGTCGGATTGATGGTCATATGATGGAAACGCAGGTCGGTTCGTTGCAGAATAGATCAGGTTGCCCATATAATTCGAACACTTCTTCGTGACCAGGCGCGACGCCACGAGTGGTAGAGCCTGAGCAGCGTGTCACCGTTTTCCCAAGGAGTAGTCCGCATGTCCGCGTATTGCCCCGAGTGCGACGCCGAGATCGACATCGACAGCACAGACGCCGAAATCGGCGACGAACTGAGCTGTTCGGAGTGCGGCTCGTTGCTTCGTGTCTCGAACGACTCGCCGCTTGAACTCGAGTTTGCCGATGACGATGACGATGACGATGACGACGACAAGGAGAAGGAAGAAAAGGCCGATGACGACTTCGACGAAGGTGCCGACGACGACGACGACAAGGACGACGAGGACTGACGCGGGACGGCGATGACCGACACGCCTCTTGCGGTCGTGTCCGACGTCGCGCGCGCCAAGCAGCAGCGCCTCGAGTCGATGCTCGGCGGGCTCGAGTCGGTGGTCGTGGCGTTCAGTGGCGGCGTCGACAGCGCGTACCTGGCCGTCGTGGCCACGCGCACCCTGGGGTCCCGCGCGCTTGCGGTCACCGGCGACAGCCCCAGCTATCCGGACAATCACCGGCAGCTCGCCCGTCGGGTCGCGGGCGACTTCGGGATCGCCCACGAGTTCGTGCGCACCGACGAGCTGCAGCGCGAGGGCTATCGGGCCAACGCGGGCGACCGCTGCTTCCACTGCAAGACCGAGCTCTACAGCACGCTGGGCGCACTGGCGCGCGCTCGCGGCTTTGCCGTGGTTTTGGATGGGACCAACGCCGACGATCGCGGGGACTACCGGCCCGGCCGGGCTGCCGCCCTCGAGCACGGCGTGCGAAGCCCGCTCGATGAGGTCGATCTCGCCAAGGACGAGATCCGCGCCCTGTCACGCGCCCTGGGCATGTCCACGTGGGACGAGCCCGCGTCGGCGTGCCTATCGTCGCGGATTCCGCATCACATCGAGGTCACGGCGCCCAAACTGCAACAAATCGAGCGCGCTGAAGCCGCCGTGCGGGCCCTGGGCTTCCGGGTGTTCCGCGTACGGCACCACGAGCAAATCGCCCGGCTCGAGCTGGCCCGCGACGAGATGGCGCGCGCCCTCGAGCCCGAGATCGCCGGCCGCCTGGTGGCCGATCTGAAGGCCGCGGGCTATCAGCATGTCAGCCTCGACCTGCAGGGCTACCGGCAGGGCAGCTTGAACGAACCGCTCCTGCTGCGGCCGGTGTCGTGAGCACAGTCTCGCCGGCCGCCCCCCCGGTTCGTGCCGGTGCGGTCGTCGTGGCGCTGCTTGCGTGCGGCATGGCGGCGGGCCACCTGGGCGCCTTGCCATCGACGCTCGAAGACATCGACTCGGTAAACTTCGCACTCGGGGTGCGCGACTTCGATCCGGCGCGGCACCGCCCGCACCCGCCGGGCTATCCTGTCTACATCGGCCTCGGCAAGGCGGCCACCGCAGTCACGCGTGCGCTCTGGCCTGATGGCCGTCCCGATCGCGTCGAGGCGCGCGCGCTGGCCGCGATCTCCCTCATCGGCGCGCTGGCGCTCGTGGGGTTGGTGCCGTACGCGCTCACGTCGCTGTCGGCCGGCGGTACGAATCGCACGGGACGTCCGGCGTTGTCGCGGCGCGCCCTCATGGCCACGCTGGTGTTCGCGGCCTGTCCGCTCACGTGGTATCTGGCGTCACGGCCCATGAGCGACGCGCCCGGCCTGGCCGCGGCCTGCGCCGCCGTGGCCTGTCTGGCGCTGGCGTGGTGGCGCCAGCATCCTACTGGCGAAGGCGATCGCCGGCTCGCCCCGGCAGAGATGATGGCGTCGGGGCGGCTCATCGTCGTCGGCGCGCTACTGGCGGGTTTCGCCGTGGGCTTCCGCACCCAGACGCTCTGGCTGACTGCGCCGTTGCTGCTCCTGGTGCTCGCCGATCGCGCGGGCCGGGGCCTAGTGGGTGCGCTGATCGGCGCGAGCGTGGCGTTCTCGCTGGGCGCGCTTGCCTGGGGTATCCCGTTGCTGGTGGCCAGCGGCGGACTCAATGCGTATTTGGCGGCGCTCGGCAGCCAGGCGGGGGAAGACTTCGCCGGCGTCGAGATGTTGTATCTCGCGCCCACGCCGAGGCTGGCGGCGTTCGCGTTGCTGCGCACCTTCGTGTGGCCGTGGGACAGCGTGGCGCTCGCGGCGGTCGTGCTCGTGCTGGCGGGCATCGGCGCGCTTGTGCTGGCCATCCGCGAACAGCGCACCGCGCTGGCCGTGGCCGCCATCACGTTGCCGTATCTCGCGTTCCATCTGGCGTTCCAGGACACGACGTTCGTGCGCTACGCGCTGCCGCTCGTGCTGCCGGTCGGGTTCCTGGCCGCGGTAACGCTCGACCTGGCCGGACGGGCCGGCATCGTGGGCGTCGTGGGCATTGCCGCGTGGAGCTTGAGCATTGGTGCGCCGCAGCTTTCCGCATACGTCGAGCGCGGCAGCCCCACGGCGCGCCTGTTCGACCGCGTGGCGTCGGCGGTGGCGGCGGGCGAGACGCCCACGTTGGCGATGCACCAGGTGTTGCAGCGTCCACTCGAAGCCGAGATCCGGCCGGTCGGCTCCATATTGCCGTCCCCGCCGCGCCGCGAGTGGCTGGAGCTGGCGCGGCACTGGCGGTCTGGCGCTACCGGCCCGGTCTGGTTCCTCGCTGATCCCCGGCGCACCGACCTGGCGCTCATCGACCCGCAGGCGCGTCGCGACCGCGAGGCGTTTGCGTGGGGCGCGTCGAGCATGTCGATGCTCGGCGGCATGCGCCCGGCCGACGTGGCGCTCTACCGGCTCGCCGAGCCCGGATGGTTTGCGTCCGAAGGCTGGAGTCTCACACCGGAGACGGCCGGCATGGCGCGGCTCATGGGTCGCGGGCCGCATCTGGGGCCGGTCAGCGCGTTCGTGCGTCGTCGCGACGAGGCCGCCACCATGGTGATCGGCGGGCGCAACCTGGGCGCGGCTGGCGATCCCCCCGTGACCTTCACGCTCGCGCTGGATGGACGCGACCTCGATCACTGGGATGTGGCTCCAGATCCGGGCTTCTTCGTGCGTCGCGTGGCGCTGCCGGCTGGCCGTCTGGTGGGCGCAGGCCGATGGGCGGAGGTCACGGTGCGCTCCGCGCCCGCGACCGGCACGCAGCCAGTCGCCGCGGCGGTGGAGCAGTTCGACGTGCAGTCGGCCGGCACGCTGATGTGGGCCTACGGCGCGGGTTTCCACGAACCCGAACTGGACAACGTGCGCGCGCGGTCGTGGCGGTGGATGGGCGAGCGCGCCGAGGTCGAGGTGACGCAGGTGGCCGGCGATGCCACGCTCGTGTTGCGCGGCGAGGCGCCGCTGACGTACTTCGACACGCCGTCCAGGCTGGAAGTGCGCTGCGGCGACTCGGTGCTGGGCACGGTGGAGCTGAGTGGCGACTTCGAGGTGCGCATCGGCGTGCTCGCGGGGCGGCTGCTCGCGGGCAACGGCGTCCTCGTGCTCACTACGACGCAGACGTTTTCCCCGTCCGACCGCGGCGCCACGGCCGACCGCCGTCGATTGGGCCTGCGACTGTTCGAGGTGACTGTGACTCCGGGTCTACAGTCGCGGGCGCGGGCGCCGATATCCAGTCCAGATTCGTCCGATCTACGTTGACACGCCGCGCGGGCACCGGCTACTCTGCGAGTCGTCGAGCCGCCCCAGGCGACGCGAACGGCTTTCATCGACCCCCGCAGGAGACACATGATGCGTTTGCCACAACGACGTGCAGGGATCGCACTGATCTTCTGCCTCAGCTTGCTTGTGATTTCGGCCGCGTGCGCCAAGAAGCCTGCACCGACCGCCACACCGCCGCCGCCGCCCCCACCGATTGTCACGCCGCCGCCCCCGCCCCCGCCCCCGCCCCCGCCGCCACCCGCGCCCCCGGCCCCGCGGCGGGTGCCAACCGAGGATGAGATCTGGGCCGGGAAGACCGTGGCGCAGCTCATGGCCGAGGGCGTGCTCGGGGACGTCTACTTCGACCTCGACATGTACGGCGTCCGTGAGGACGGCCGCGCGCCCCTGCAGAAGAACGCCGACTACCTGAAGCGGTGGCCGTCAGTGCGCATCACGGTGGAAGGCCACTGCGACGAGCGCGGCACCGCCGAGTACAACCTCAGCCTCGGCGAACGCCGGTCAAACGCCGCGAAGGGCTATCTCGTCAGCCTGGGCGTTGCGGCCGATCGCATCACCGTGATCAGCAAGGGCAAGGAGACGCCCTTCTGTTCCGATAGCAACGAGTCGTGCTGGCAGCAGAACCGCCGAGGCCACTTCGTCATCACTGGCAAGTAGCGCGGCTCACACGACCGGCTGCACGCTGGTCCGGCCTGCGTCAAGAGCGCCCGCGAAGGGCGCTCTTGACGCGTACGGGAGACGGCGAGTGCCGAGCGCGGCGGTGTGGTCAGTGCACCGTGGGCGAGCGTAGCTGCCCGGCGATGTACTCGGCGGCGGCGCGCGGGTCGACGGCGCCCGTGATGGGCCGGCCGATCACCAGGTAGGTAGCCCCAGCTTGCACTGCTTCAGCCGCGCCCATCGTGCGGGCTTGATCGTCGGTGCCTGTCTGTGAGGCGCTGCGGATGCCGGGCGTGACGATCGCAAACTCCGTCCCGCACGCATTCCGAATGGCGCGGGTTTCGAGCGGCGACGCCACGACGCCGTCAAGGCCCGAACCCTGCGCGAGCCGCGCCAGGTGGACGACCTGATCCATCACCGCGCGCGACGTGCCCACCTCGGCCAGTGCGCCCTCATCCATGCTGGTCAGCACCGTCACGCCGATCACGAGGGGCCGTGGGCGCCCGAGCTTCACTGCCGCCAGCGTCGCCGCGTCGGCCGCGGCGCGCATCATCTTGCTGCCGCCCGAGCAGTGCACGTTCACCATCCACGCGCCCGTGGCCACGGCGGACGTGACGGCGCCGGCCACGGTGTTGGGGATGTCGTGAAACTTCAAGTCGAGGAACACCCGCTCGCCGCGTTCGGCCAGCGTGCGGACGATCGCCGGGCCTTCGGCGGTGAAGAGCTGCTTGCCAATCTTGAATCCACCAACGGCGCCCTTGAGCGCGTCGGCCAGGGCGAGGGCCTTCTCGGCCGTGTCCACGTCGAGCGCGACCAGAATGGGGTTCATGCGTGTGCCTTTGCGGGCGAGCTCGTGTCGACGGCGCCGACCAGATCGGCCAGCCGCGTCACCTGGTGCCGAGTCATGTAGTCCTCGAGCCCGTCGAGCAGCTTGGTCCAGATGAACGGATCGACGAAGTTGGCCGTGCCCACTTGCACGGCATTGGCGCCGGCCAGCATGAACTCGAGCACGTCGCGCGCGTCCATGATGCCGCCCATGCCGATGATGGGGATCGTCACTTCCTGGCGGCATTCCCACACCATCCGCACCGCGATCGGGCGAATCGCGGGGCCGCTCAGGCCGCCTACCACGTTCGAGAGCCTCGGCCGTCGCTGTTCCACGTCGATGGCCATGGCCAGGAACGTATTCACGAGCGAGATCGCGTCAGCACCCGCGTCTTCGGCCGCGCGGGCAAACGACGCCGGCGAGGTGACGTTGGGCGTGAGCTTGGGAATGACTGGCAGCGCGGTGACCTTGCGGATCGCGCTGACCACGTTGAAGGTGCCATCCAGGCTGCACCCGAACTGGATGCCGCCCTCCTTGATGTTGGGGCACGAGATGTTCACTTCGAGCGCGGCGACACCGTCGGCGTCCGACAGGATGCGCGCGACTTCTACATACTCATCGAGGGTCGTTCCGCAGATGTTCACGATCGTCCGTGCGCCGCGTGCGGTGAGCAGCGGCAGCTTCTCCCTGATGAAGCGGTGCACGCCGATGCCCTGCAGGCCAATCGCGTTCAGCATGCCCGACGGCGTCTCCACGATGCGTTCAGGCGTGTGACCCTGGCGTTCGGCCAGGAAGAGTCCCTTGGTCGCGACGCCGCCAAGCAGCGATAGATCCACGACGTCCTCGTATTCGAGGCCGTAACCGAAGCAGCCGCTCGCCGCGATGAGCGGGTTGGGCAGTTCGAGCGAGCCGATCCGCAGCGAGAGATCCAGGGGTCCCACCGTCTAGTCCCACACCACGGTGGCGCCGTCGAACACCGGCCCGCCGATACACGACCGCACATAGCGCGTCTGGCCGTCGGCGTGCTTCACCGGCACGACACAGCTGTAGCAGCCACCCAGGCCGCAGCCCATCGTGCGCTCCATCGACACCTCGCTCGGCTGGCCGTACTGCGCCGAGAGCTTCGCCACCGCCGCCAGCATGGGCTCGGGACCGCACGCATACAGGGTCACTTCGTTGGGTCCGTCCAGGGCCTTCAGCGATTCCTCGAGCGGCAGCGTGACTCGGCCGTTCACGCCGATGCTGCCGTCCTCCGTGCACAGGACGAGCTGCACGCCCAGGCGATCGAAGAACTCGAGGTAGTAGAGTTCGTCACCCGTGCGCGCACCGTAGAAGAGCGTCGTGGGCACGTCGAGCGCCACAAGCGCCTCGGCCAGTGTGGCAAAGGGCGCCAGGCCCACGCCGCCAGCGACCATCCACGCCCCGCCGCTCGACGGCGGGTTGAACGGCAGCCCAAGCGGACCCAGGCACGAGACCGTGTCGCCAGCGTCGAGGTCGTAGAGCAGTCCGGTGGTGCGACCCGCGCGCTTGTTGAGGATGCTGATGGCGCGCACCGTGCCGAGGTCGTCGCGCAGCACCTCGAAGACCGAGAACGGGCGGCGCAGCATCGGGTCGGTGGCGTCACTGGTCTTGAGCATCACGAACTGGCCGGGTTCCGTGCTGGCGCCCACTTCGGGCGCGGCAATCGTGAGCACGTTGTAGTCGCGCGACAGCCGGACGTTTGAGATTACGGTGGCGCGCACATCCACGGGAGACATCCGTACGAGTATAGCAACCCAGCGGCCAGGGACTCGCGGCGGCGGCCAGACGCATGGGCGGCCGATACCCCGACGATCGCGTGTCCGGGCGGCGCGTCAAGGGTGGCTCGCGGCAGGCCGTCTGGGTGTTCAGCCGCGGCGTTGACCGTGAGCGCGCGAACCGCAGGCCCGGGCGCGACGTCATACTGGGAAGCGTGCCTGCCGCTGTGTTGACCCGTGCCGCATGACTGTGCCGATTCTCGCGTACCTTCTCGCCCTGGGCGTCGCCGCGATGCCCGCCGCCCCGCAGACACCCGCCGGCGCCCCGCCTGAGCGCACCATCAGCGGCGTCGTGGTCGAGGCCGAATCGCAGACGCGCATTCCAGGCGCGGTTGTGTCGGCCGGTGGGGCGCGCGCGATCACCGACGGCAATGGCGTCTTCACGCTGCGCGTGACTACAGGGCAGGTGGATGTGACGGCCACAGCCGACGGACATTTTCCTCTCACCACGACGCTCGACCTGCGCACCGGCGACGTCACGGGTGCCGAATTGTCGCTGGCACGCGACGGCGGCTTCGCCACGAGCGTGGCCGTGGTGGGCTCGGCTCCGCAGGCCGCGCCCGCGGCGCAGGCGGTGGAGCCCGTGCAGGTGCTGCGCACGCCCGGCGCCCTCGACAACGTCTATCGTACCTTGCAGACGCTGCCCGGCGTGGCCGCGACCGAGGAATTCGGCAGCCGCCTGTCGGTGCGTGGCGGCTCGCCCGACCAGAACCTCACGATGATGGACGGCGTGGAGGTGCACGACCCCTATCGTCTGTTCGGCCTCACGAGCGCCTTCAATCCCGAGACGATTCAGCGATTCGAACTCGCAACCGGTGGCTTCAGCGCGAAGTACGGCGATCGCCTATCGTCGCTGCTGGTCATCGAGAACCGCGCCGGCCGCGCCGGCCAGGGGATGATGAACGGTTCGGCCTCGCTCAGCATCACGGACGCCAACGTGGTCTTCGAGGGCGACTTGCCCAAGCGGGCGCGGGGCTCGTGGCTCGTCACCGGCCGGCGCACGTACTACGACCTGGTCGCCGCGCGCATCACCGACCAGGATTTCCCCGCCTTCCAGGATCTGCAGGCCCGCGGCAGCTGGGCCCCGTCAAACGGCACGCGCGTGACGATGTTCAGCCTGACCAGCCGCCAGGCCGCGGCGCTCGACATCGACAGCGACAACGCGCGCGGCGAGTTCCAGGACGACACCGACAACGACCTGGCGTGGGCGCGCGTCGATGCCACCCTTGGCACCCGCGGCCAGTCGCGCACGATCGTCGGCTATTCCGACACGCGCTCGAAGTTCGGTGTCGCCGCCTCGTTCCAAAACTCCAGTCAGCGTTCGAACGCGCCTGACGACGACAGCATCAGCACCTCCAATGTAGTCTTCGAACGCGGCCTCGGCGTGAAGGATCGGTCACTGCGGCAGGAACTGGTATGGGGTCTCGGCGCGCACCTGGTCGAGACCGGTGCCGAGGTGCATTGGCTGACCACTTCGCAGCGCTTTCAGATCACCGGCGATCGCAACCCGGGGGCTGCCAATGGCTCGAGCGCGCAGGGCGGCGCCGGATTGCCCGACTTGCTCGTCTCGGCGAGTTCGGCCAACCGGGGCGGCGCCTGGCTGCAGGACACGTGGCAGACCGGCGCGCGGCTGTCGCTGCAGGGGGGATTGCGGATCGACCGCGCGGGCGTGACCGACGAGACGCTGCTCTCACCGCGCTTCTCGGCCACCTTCTCGCCCGACGCCAACACGCGTGTGCTGGCGGCGGCCGGCCTCTATACCCAGAGTCCCGGCGACGAGAAACTCGCGCAGAGCGACTACGTGCTCGACTTCACGAGCCCCGAGGCCGGCCGGCTCACGAGCGAGCGCGCATGGCAGACGTCGACGGCCATCGAGCGTCAGTTGGGGTGGGGCCTCACGCTCGAGGTCGAGGGCTACTACAAGCGCTTCACCAAGGCGCTCGTCGGTCGGCTCGAGCCCGAGTCCGAGCGGCGGGCGCGCGTGGCCCGCTATGACTTTCCCGCGGCGCTGCGGTCGAGCATCCCGACCAGCCCGGTCATCACCACTGTCCCGACCAACGACGGGCAGGGTCGCTCCTACGGCTTCGACGTGTTTCTGAACCGGCCTGGGGGCGGCAAACTCACCGGCTGGACCAGCTACACCTGGGGGCGGACACAGCGCGAGGCGTACGGCCAAGTCTATCCGTTCGAGTATGACCGGCGTCACGCCTTTACGATGGTGTCGTCGTATGCGCTGACGTCGCGGTGGGACCTGGCCGCGACGACGCGTATCGCGTCGGGATTCCCGCGTACGTCGCCGCTCGGGGTGCGCGTGGCCGGCCGCGAGGACACGCTCGACCTCGACGGCGACGGGATCACCGACGAGATCCTGCCCGCGGCGGACGAACGCGGCCTGCTCGAGTACACCGTGGACTTCGGGGGCGTGCGCAACCTGAACGGCGCGCGCCTTCCGGTCTTTGCGCGTGTGGACGGCCGCCTCACCTGGCGTCCGCGCGGCGCGACCGGCCGGTGGGAGCTCTACGCCGAGGTCATCAACGTGCTCGACCGCGAGAACGCCGGCGCACTCGACCCCCAGCTGGCCTACGACCCGACGTCTGACACCCCGGCCATCGTCGAGAAGCGCGACCAGGCGATTCCGCGTCTTCCTACCGTCGGCGTGCGATTCAGGTTCTAATCCCGAGGTGCGCTACCTCCGCGTCTTCACCAACTCCGCGATCGCCGGCCTCTTGCTGTCGGCGTTCCTGTTGGTAGCGACGCTGCACTTGAATCCTGCATTTCCGCTGACGTTCGCCGACGTCGGCCCGTTGGCGCTCGCCATGGGCCTGGCCTACGGGGCCAACGCGCTTGTCGTCTTCTACGCGCTCGTCGCGCTGCGGCAGGTGGCCGCGGTCCAGGTACTCTCACCCGGCTGGCTGAGCGTGCGAGTGCTCGCCTGGATGTGCACGATCTCGGCCGCCGTTGGCGCCGCGGTCCTGTGGATGAACGCCGCGGACTTCTCTCCGTTTCTGTCGCCGGAGTCCGGCCGGCGCATGGTGCTTTCGGCGGTGGCCGTCGCCATCTGCGGTGGCGTGTTCCTGATTCTGGGGCTTGCGCATGTGGGACGCCGGGGCACGGCACCGAGCGCTGTGCTGCTGGTCACGACGATGGCGCTCTCGGTGGTGGTACCGGTGCTGCTGCGGGGCCCGGCGCGCGTGCCCGTTGCGGCGCCGGAGCAGCCGGTCCCAGCGCGCGTGGACGACCGGCCGGGTGGACGCGTCGTGCTGCTGGCGGTAGATGGGGCGTCGCTCGATCGCATCTCGCTGGCCGTCGCGGAAGGCCGGCTGCCGAACTTCGGTCGCGTGCTCGATTCCGGCGTGGCCACGCACCTGGCCACGCTGCGGCCCACCCAGGCCGAGCCCATCTGGACCACGGTGGCGACCGGTCGGCTGCCGCAGACGAGCGGCGTGCGGTCGGCGGCGCGGTACCGCGTGCGGCCGGGCGGCGCGGCGCTCGAGGTGCTGCCCGCCTACATGTTCGCGCAGGCCCTCGTGCGCTACGGGTTCCTGCTCGAGGAGCCCATCACGTCGGCGGCCATCGCCGCCAAGCCGCTGTGGACGATTCTGAGCGAGCGGGGCATCAGGCTTGGCCTGGTCGGCTGGCCGCTCACGCACCCCGCGCCCGACCTGCGCGGGTACGTCGTGAGCGACGTCCTGCACCGCGATGACGAGAGCCGGCTGGCGCTCGAGGGCGGCGCGGCCGTGACGCCGATTGGTGCCTGGGCGCCGATTGCTGCGGCTCGCGGCCTCGTCCTCTCGCCCGATCCACATGAGGTGCTGGCCAAGGCCGACGCGCTGCCCAACGCCGGCGAAGTGGACGTGCGCGCCGACCCCAAGCCCGTGCAGGCCGACAGTCTGCACCTGCGCATCCTCGAGACGATGGAGGCCAACCGCGCGTCGCGGTTCGTGGCCGTGCGCCTGCCTGGACTCGACGCGGTCGCACACTACTACCTCCGCTACGCCACGCCTGGTGATTTCGGCGACGTCAGCGACGACGAGCAGCGCCGCTTCGGCGGCGTGCTCGACGAATACTACGGCGTGCTCGACGCCGTGGTAGGTCGGCTGTACGCCAGCCTCCAGCCTGAGGATCTCGTGATCGTCGTGTCGAGTCACGGCATGGAGCCGCTGACGCCCGTGAAGCGCGTGCTCGAGCGGCTGGTTGGCGACCCGGTCGTGAGCGGGACGCATGAGCGCGGCCCTGACGGATTCGTGATGGCTTTTGGCGCGGGCGTGCGCGCGGGGCGTCCCGAGCGCGGCTCGATCGCCGACATCGCGCCCACGGTGCTCTACTATCTCGGCCTGCCGATTGGCCGCGACATGGACGGGAGGGCCCGCACGGATTTCTTCACGCCGGTCTTCACGTCCACTCGGCCCGTGACCTTCATCCCCACCTACGGGCGCTAGCTGGCCTGACGGCTGCGGTTCTCGCTGCGTCAGTGTCGCGTCATCTGCCTCGTCGAACCGTCGTACGGAGGGGAGCGTCAGTCAGTGTGAGCGAATGAGGGCCGAGGACGAGCTGGCCTCCAGCCCCACGGGTGCTCTATACTGAGCGTCGCTCTTTAACGCGGGCCTGTGAGTTCGCAAAGAGGTGCCCATGCTGATACGTACGCCCGTCCGAGGCGCGTCCTGCGCCGCATCGCCCCTGCCCGCTGATCGTCCCGATCCATTCTTTTTCGAGGTCTTGCCATGCCTGTCGTGATGGATGCCGACCGTATCAGCCGCGCGCTCGTGCGCATTGCGCACGAGATCGTGGAACGCAACCGCGGGGTCGAGGGCCTGGCCGTGGTCGGCGTGCGCTCGCGCGGCGTGCCGCTGGCCAAGCGCATCGCCGCGGCGCTGAAAGCAATTTCCGGCGACGACGTGCCGGTGGGCGCGCTCGACATCACGCTCTACCGCGACGACCTGATGCGGCAGACCGTGGGGCCACAGCCGCTCGTGCGCCGTACGGAGATCCCCTTCTCGATCGACGACCGCGTGATCGTGCTCGTCGATGACGTGCTCTTCACCGGGCGCACGACTCGCGCGGCGCTCGACGCGCTCATCGACTTCGGACGGCCGAAGGCCATCCAGCTCGTGGTGCTCGTCGACCGCGGTCACCGCGAGTTGCCCATCAAGGCCGACTACGTGGGCAAGAACATCCCCACGTCCAGGCGCGAGAACGTGCACGTGAAGCTCCTCGACACCGACGGCGCCGACGAAGTGTCGGTGGAAAGCGAGGGCTGACGATGGCCGCCCCGACCTCTGACGCGGTCTTGCCCGCAACGTCGCTGCGCCGCAAGGACCTGCTCGGCATCGCCGAGTTGACGCCCGAAGAGATCCTGCTCGTGCTCGACACGACCGAGGCGATGAAGGAGATCTCGCAGCGGCAGATCAAGAAAGTGCCGGCGCTACGCGGACGTACGGTGGTGAACCTGTTCTTCGAACCCTCGACCCGCACGCGCACGTCGTTCGAGATTGCCGAGAAGCGTCTCAGCGCCGACACGCTGGGCGTGGCCATTGCCAGCTCGAGCGTGGTCAAGGGCGAGTCGCTCGTGGACACGGCCAAGAACATCGAGGCCATGGGCCCGAGCATGATCGTGCTGCGTCATCCGGCCTCGGGCGCCGCGCACCTGCTGTCGCGCGTGTGCAAGTCGCCGATCATCAACGCGGGCGACGGCTTGCACGAGCACCCCACCCAGGCCCTGCTCGATGCCTTCACTATTCGCGAACGCAAGGGCCGCATCAGTGGGCTCAAGGTGGCGATCGTAGGCGACCTGCTGCACAGCCGCGTGCTGCGCAGCAACGTGCTGCTCCTCACCAAGCTCGGTGCCGAGGTGTGGGTGTGCGGCCCGCCGACGCTGATCCCGATGGGCCTCGAGCAGATGGGCGTGCACACGACGTCTTCGGTAGACGCGGCCGTGGAGGATGCCGACGTCGTGATGATGCTGCGCATTCAGCTCGAACGGATGGAAGGCGGCTTCTTCCCGTCGCTCCGCGAGTATTTCCGCGTGTTCGGCATGACCTCCGCGCGCTTGCATCGCGCGAAACCCGACGTGATCGTGATGCACCCGGGCCCCATCAATCGCGGTGTCGAAATCGCGTCGGATGTGGCCGACGGGCCCTTTTCGGTGATTCTCGACCAGGTGGCCAACGGCGTGGCTGCGCGCATGGCCGTGTTGTATCTACTTGCCGGTGGCGGAGCAGACAATGAAGCGGTTGCTTAAGGGGGCGCGGGTCGTGGACCCGGCCGGTGGCCTGGACGGCCTGTTCGACGTACTCATCGACGGCGCACACATCAGGAAGGTGGGCCGGGACCTGCCCGTGAGCCTGGCCGAGGGCGGCGTGGTGGTGGCGCTCACTCCGGCGTTCGTGATCTGCCCCGGGTTCATCGATATGCACGTGCACCTGCGCGAACCCGGGCAAGAGCACAAGGAAACGGTCGCCACCGGCGTGGCCTCGGCGGTCGCCGGCGGCTTCACCGCCGTGGCCTGCATGCCCAACACCAAGCCGGTCAACGACAACGCCGGGGTCACTGAGCTCATCCTGAAGAAGGCCGCCGATGCCGGCCTGGCGAGGGTGTATCCAATTGGCGCCGTGTCGCGCGGACAGGCGGGCGAGCAGCTCGCCGACATCGCCGAGCTGAAGCAGGCCGGCTGCGTGGCGCTCAG
>JANORI010000489.1:0-2583 GCA_031415235.1 Acidobacteriota bacterium
TCCTTGATGTCCTCGCCGAGGATCCGGCGGTCCGCGACATCGAGCGTTCTCAGCCAGTCTCGAACCGGCTCTCGTCCACTCGACGAACGAAAGAAGTGCGCCGGCAATCGCTTGAGGCCGGCGTTCATCGTGAACTGTACCTATATTGGTACGTCTCGTCAACCCTGTCGGACATGGCCCGCAGACGTGCACACGTCCTGCCAGGCGCGGGAACTAGGGAAAGCCGCGAAGTGTTGAAACAGGGGCGCAGACCCTGCACTGAGTCATGGGGCGTCGCATTGCACGATCTGCATTCCACTTCTCCGCGTGCGCGGACCCGGCTGTTCCCGCGGACACCGATGCTCGAACGCGCAGAACCCCGGCACATGCCAGATGCTGCGGTCCTTCGGGTCGTAGTAGTTCGCGTTGAGCCTGTGCACCCACAGCAGCCCGCCGCACCGTGCACACCGGTGGTGGTTCTCGCACCGGCAGTGGACTGTCATCACGTCCCCGGCAAGCACCCCGTGCGATTCGATGCACACGCCGGCCCAGTCGCCGCACCGCCCGCATTGCTGCAGTCCTCGCGGCGTGCCATCGGGCTGGCAGCCCAGCAGACGCGCCTTCTCCTCCGCCGTCGCGGGTCGTCCGCCCTTGGTGAGGTCCCCGAAGAGGCCGAACTCACCCTCGCGCTGCCAGTTGATGAGCGTGGCCAGCCGCAGCTCGCGCAGCAGGAAGTCTTGGCTCGACGGATCGCCCCTGAGCCCCGGCCAGAGCTTGTTCGCAAACAGAAACCCGCCGCGCGGTGCTGCGTGGCTCAGGATCATGACGCCCTCGGCGTCGACGTAGCGCGCATCGTGCTCGCCCAGCACCAGGCACACCGGCAGGCGATTCACGAGGGCCTGCCGCTGCGTGGCCTCGAGCAGCATGGGCTCTGGCACCGGCGGCAGCAGCGTGATGTGGTAGACCCCACCCACCACACACGTGTTCCAGTAGGGGTAGCCGTCGTAGAGCGGCAGTTCGAGATTGGTCAGGCGGTCAGGTGCGGGCATGCGCGTGTCCTTTCGATGGCGCCGCCGGAGCGGCACGCAGTCCGTCCGATCGCACATGGCTCCAGGCGTGGGCCTGGCCGGCGGGGCCACCGTGACGTTCCACACGCGGAACAGGACGACGGTATGGCGTGCGGGTCGCGGAGCCGGAACTCTCGCCGCACTCTTCATGCCGGCAGCGGGACGTGCGCTGCCAGAGCTGACGCGGACCAATGAAAAAGGCCCGCCGACGGAACTCGTCGCGGGCCTCGAGGCCGCGACTTAGATGGTTGTGTGGTGCCGTCGCGCGCCCATCAAGTCGGTGAAATCACCGCGCGACCGTTTGAATGTGTCACGGCGACGTGCCCGGCGTCAATGCCCGGCGGCTCGTCGTCGCGCGAACACTCGCAGAATTTGCCTGGGGCGGCGTACTGGCGGCGCGCGAGAACTGCGTACGTGAGCCTTGACGGGGCGGGCCACCAAGCGCAAGAGCGGCCCTTCTGCCGCGATTCTCGTCCTCGAACAGCGTGGCACGCGGGATGCACTCGCTCGGTGGAGCCGCGCCGTTTCTACTGGTCGGGGACTGGTCGCGTCCGGGGAGATCGCTGACAATGCATGCAGAGACGCATATGCCTCAGCTCACCAGAATCACTCGCGACGCGCGCGTCATGGGCGGCAAGCCCTGCATTCGAGGGATGCGCATCACCGTTGGTACGGTCGTGGGACTCGTGGCCGCCGGGCATTCCACCGACCAAATCCTGCGCGAGTATCCGTATCTGGAGGGCGGCGACATCGCGGAGGCGTTGTCGTACGCCGCCTGGCGCGCAGAGGAAGTGGAAGTACCCCTGGGCCAGCCGTGAAGCTGGTGCTCGACCTGAATCTGTCGCCGAGCGTCGCGACGACGCTGGCGCGTGCTGGCTTCGAAGCCGTCCATTGGTCGGCGATTGGGTCCGCGACGGCCGAAGACTCGGAGATTCTGTCGTGGGCGCGTGCTCGCGACTACGTCGTCGTGACCCACGACCTCGATTTCTCGGCGATCCTCGCGGCCAGCGGAGAAGAATCGCCGAGTGTGGTGCAGGTTCGAATGCAGGACGTGCTGTCCGCCGCAGCGACGGCGCTCCTGGTCCTGGCGCTAACGACCCACGCCGACGACATCGAGCGAGGCGCGCTGCTATCCGTGAACGAGTCGGGAACGCGCGTCAGAGTCTTGCCGCTGCGACGGGACTGACGGCATTTGCGTCACGAAGCACGTCGAAAGATCGCCGCTGCGGCGATCTCGTGAAAGGCGGACGCGCCTTAGGAGCATCCGATGAACGAGTTCATCGAAGTTCACGGCCCTGGCTCCGTCATAGCCGCGCCAGTCAGAATCGCACAGAGCCTTCGGTTGATGTAGTAGTTCGAGCGGCCAATCTTGCGCTTGTCGAGCGTTCCGTCGGCGACCAGCGCGTCCAGGTAGCGCGTCGCGGTCAGTCTGGTGACGCCGAGGTCGTCCTTCAGGAAGTCGATCTTCGTGTAGGGATGCAGGAAGAGGTTGTTGATCAGGTCCTGGCTGTAGAACTTGTGGCGTCGTCTGATGTCG
>JANORI010000490.1:0-11926 GCA_031415235.1 Acidobacteriota bacterium
CGATGGTGCCGCACCATCGGCTCGCTCGCGACGGGCCTCGCGCGCGGATACGCCTCGGCGTCGACCGATACCGGACATGTGGCCGGCGATCCGACGTGGGGCCAGAACCGGGCGAAGGAACTCGACTACGGACATCGCGGCACGCACGTCACCGCCGCGGCCGCGAAGTCGCTGACCGCGGCCTTCTACGGGCGTCCGCCCGCGCACGCGTACTTCAACGGGTGCTCCAACGGCGGGCGCCAGGCGTTGATGGAGGTGCAGCGGTACCCCGACGACTTCGACGGCGTCGTCGCGGGCGACCCCGCCATGGGCACGCCGATGCAGGCCGGGCGCGCCGTGGTCTTCCAGCATCTGCTGGCCTCGCCGGCCAACTACCTGTCGGCGGACAAGGTCGAGTTGCTGTCGCGCAGCACGCTCGCGGCGTGCGACCGCAAGGACGGGTTGGTGGACGGCCTCATTTCCGATCCGCGCAGCTGCGACTTCGATCCCGAGAGTCTGGCGTGCGCCGGCGCCGACGGTCCCGACTGCCTGACACGCGGGCAAATCACCTCCGTGCAGATGCTCTACGCGGGCCTGAAGGACGCGGAGGGACGCGACTACGCGCCGCCGTTCCCGAAGGGACACGAGGGCGGCACCAGCGGGTGGCGCGGGTGGATCACCGGGGACGAGCCGCCCGTCGCCGCGCCCGATGGCACCCTGGCCTTTACCGGGCGCACGCCGTCCGGCTACTCGCTGTCGGAATCGAACATGCGCTTTCTGGCGCTCGAGGACGACGCGCCGGGCTTCTCGTGGCGCACCTTCCGATTCCCGGCGGATCTGCCGCGCCTGAAGACGATGACGGGAATCCTGAGCCCGCTCGACGCGGATCTGCGGCCGTTCAAGAAGGCCGGCGGCAAGCTCGTCGTGTACCACGGCTGGTCCGATCCGGGCATCAGCGCCTACGGTACGTTGCGCTACATCGAGGAGATGACGCGCCTCGTCGGCGGGCAGGCCGCGGCCGACGAGTTCACGCGCACCTACTTCGTCCCGGGCATGCACCATTGCTCCGGCGGGCCCGGACTGGACGCCTTCGACATGCTATCGGTGCTCGAGCAGTGGGTGGAGCGGGGCGTGGCGCCCACGCGCGTCGTCGCTACGCGCCTGCAGGACGGCAAGGTCGTGCGCAGCCGGCCGCTGTGTCCGCATCCCCAGGTGGCGGCGTACGCCGGCAGCGGCAGCATCGACGAGGCCGCCAGCTTCGTGTGCCGCGCGCCGTCGGCAGCACGCTAGCGACGCCCTCACGTCCTCGCGGCTGTGCGCGCGGCTACTTCAGGATCCCGATCGCCTTCAGCAGCGCGATCAGCACGCACGCGCCGATGATGCTGACGACGAGCGAGGCGGCCGTGGTCGTGGCGGCGAACCCGAGCATGCCGGCGATCAGGCCGCCCAGCCATGCCCCGACGATGCCCACGAGGATGTTCATCAGGGCACCCATCTGGGCGTTCGTCTTCATGACCATGCTGGCGAGCCATCCGACCACTGCGCCGACGACGAGCGTGACAATCAGGCCCATGGGGACACCGCCTTCGCGTGCGTCGCGGCCGGCCGCGACACGCACACCGGCGTCGCGCGTTGTGCGCAACCCGCGCATTGTGCCACGCACGCGCCGGCCGTCGTCACCGATCGTGCCGGTCAGCCGGACGGAGGGGCGCCCCGGGCGGCGGCCGGGGCCGCGTCCAGGAACCGCTGCAGGAACTTCAGGTCGAGCCACCGGCCGAACTTGAAGCCGACCTCACGGAAATGCGCGACCGGCACGAAGCCGAGGCGCTCGTGAAAGCGCAGCGAGTCGAGGTTCTCGGCGTCCACGCCGGCAATCATGACGTGCTTGCCCCGGGGCCGTCGCCCGCTGAGCGGCTGCATCAGCGCGCTGCCCACGCCCTTGCCCCGGCAGTCGTGGCGGACATGCAGGGAGTGCTCGACGGTGAACCGGTAGCCCGGCCACTGGATGTGGGGTGAGCGCGCCGTCCAACACAGTCACGGCCGTGGTGCCCTGAGCCATCAGGGCCCGGCGTCAGCGGCGCACGCGGTCAGTCGGCGACCGTGAACAGATAGTCGGAACCGATGCGAGACACGAGCCGGCAGCCCGGGTGGGTGCGCGCGGCTGTCAGCATCGCGTCGGCGCCGTCAGGGTACCGATCCGCGTGCACCACCACGTACTGCACGCCGAGCTCGCGCAGTTCCCGGGCGCTAGCGGGAAAGCGACGCGCGAGGTTCACGAGATCGGCGTGTCCAGGCGGTTCGGCGCGTCCCAGGCCATTCACGATCGGCCGCCAGTGCGTGGTCGAGTAGTAGAGATAGTCACTGTTGCGATACCACTCGGGCGTCTCGCGATAGTCGGGCAAGGACACGAGCGATCGCGCCGCACGGATCTCGGGAGTCCGGTAGATCGCCGGTACGGCGAAGGGCTGGGGCCTGCCGGCGGGGAATCCGACGACGAACCACTCGCCCAGCATGACAGGCACGGCCGCGCACAGGGCCGCCGGCCAGCGGCCACGGCGCCGCATGAGGGCACTCGCGCCGAGGGCCGCCAGTCCGGCGACGCCGAGCGAGACCAGCACGGCGAATCTTGCCGGCGCACGAATGCCGCCCACCCCCGGCAGCGCCGACAGCCAGTGAAAGGGCGCCAGCGTGGTGCCGCCGGGCAGACCCGGCGCCGGACCCAGCGACAACAGGAACCCGACCACGCTCAGGGCCGGGAAGATCCACGCCCGGCGCGACACCTCGCGCCGCCGGACGAGCGCCGCCAGGCCCACGCCTGCCAGCGTCAGGGCGATCCACCCCAGGAACACGCTCTGCTCACCCCAGATCGAGCCGGGCCGGTCGTCGATGTGGGCCAGCCACCACCGCCCGGCGAGGCTGTTGGCCGGGGGCACCCAATACGACGCCAGCGTGGCCGATCCCGCGATCGCTTCGGCGTCGCCGGCGCTCAGCCCCGCGTAATGCCGCGCAAACGGAAACACGGCTATGCCGATGGCGAGGACGGCTGCAGCCAGGTGCAGGCTTCGTCGGGCCCACAGTCGACCAGTTCCCCGTGAGGGCGCTCCACGCGCGACGTTGTTGGACGTGGCCAGCAAGACGAGCGCAAGCGCCATGTTGGCGGCCACGACCATCACAGCGAGGTACCACGACGTCAGCACCTGCAGCAGCAGCGTGGCGACCCAGACTGCGAGGCGTCCGGCGGAGGGGCGGTCGAACCATCGCTCGGCCAGCAGCAGCGAGGCGGGCAGCGCCCAGATCCAGATGAGTTGCAGGTGGCCGTGGGCATGCAGCATCACGAAGAACGAGAACGTGAACACCAGGCTGCCGATGAACGCCGCCAGGTCGTAGGCCACGACACGCCGCAGGTAGGCGAACGACGTCAGGCCGTTCAGCACGAAGGCGGCCCACCACGTGAGGTTGTAGGCCAGCGTGGGTGCAGCACCCGCAAGGGTCAACGGCAGTGTGAACAGACTGAGGCCAAACATGTGCTCGTTGTAGCGAAGGCTGTCAGGCGCCGGGAAGAACGCGTTGGCGCGAAACAACGGCCAGCCCTCGATCACGGCGTGGTTGTTCCAGGCCAGGATCCAGGTCACGAGCCGCGCGTCGCCCTCGTAGCCCGCCGTGGCGAAGTGCGCGTAGTTGACGTACGGCCATGTCATCACGAACGTGGCCACGACGTAGACCGCGATGAGCACGGGCCAGCGCCATCGTCGGCTCGCCGCCGCGCGCCGCCCAGAGGCCAGACAGGGCGATGTCGTCGAGTCGGGCGCGCCTGGTGGCGGCATGGGATGAAACCGGTTGCGGCTAGAAGGCGAACAACCGCGTGTACTTCACGATGAACGACCGGCCGAGCAGGTTGTCGTCCAGGCTGAGCCCGCGGCGCGACCGGGTCTCCACGACCGTGTCGCGCTGGTCGTTGTAGACCACGAAGAGCCCCGTGCCGCTGCGGTTGAGCAGCGCCAGGCGCACGTTCGAAGTGACGGTGCCGTTCTGCGAGTTGGACTGCACGAGCGCAGCCAACGTGGCCAGCGGGGTGAACGAGTAGCTGACCTTCACTGGAAAGAGGTTGTTGACGAAGTTGCCATAGCGCAGCTTCACGTCAGACCTGGTCAGGCCGGCGTTGGCGGTGAGTCGTGACCCGATCCGCCCCTCGAGGTTGACGGCCAGCTGCTTCCAGTCGCCGTCGTAGAACGTGCCCCAGGTGGGCACGACCGAGAAGTTGAGCGGCGCCGACGGGTTGCTGAAGTACTCGAGCGACCAGTAGTGCCAGCCGTACAGCCCGGGCGGGATCACCACCCGCTTGCCGTTGGCGCCGTTGTAGATGGTGAAGGGCGCGATGGGGCGGTCCTGCTCGCGGTCCACGCGCGCGCCCCAGCGGCCGCCGGTGCGTGGCTGGATCTCGAGGAAGTGGTAGTGGCCACGCATCGTCTGCACCTTGCCGTCGAGGCCCCAGTACCAGTTCTCGAAGATGTGCGGCGACAGGCGGCGCACGTACTTGATCGCCTTCGGCTGGTAGTCGAGGAAGGCGCGATAGGACGCGAAGTGGAACCCGGTCGTGCGCGGCTGATAGCCGACCTCGGGATTGAAGTTGTCGCCGACACCGGCATAGCCGACGTTGCCGTTGAACCAGCCCGGCTTGTTGTAGGTATAGAAGAGACGGCCGGCCTTGTCGGTGCCACCCTTCCTGCCCGGCCGCGTCGATGCCGGGCCAGTGGTGCCGGCGATGAACGCGAAGAGCTTGCCGTTCTCGCTCGTCTGCAGCGCCGTGTCCACGCCGTACGAGCGGTTGTAGTGGTCGGCACCCACCGACGTGCCGACGCCCTCGCGGTTCACGAAGATCGCGCCGACGTTCGAGCGGCCGAACTCGCGTTGCACCCGGCTCACGAAAAAGTTGTTGGCCGGGGCGATGAGCGCGTCAGTGCGGGCGTTCCTGGTCTCACGCGTCTGCATGTTGAGCACGCCGACGTTGAAGTTGCCGACCTTGCCGCTCACCCGGCCGCCGCCGAGGATCGGCGCTTCAGTGCCCGACTCGAAGCCGATGCGGCGCGAGAAGAAGAGATCGATCTGCTGGGTCGCACCGAACTGGAAGACCGAGGCGTTCTCCAGGAAGAACGGCCGCTTCTCGGGAAAGAACAGCTCGAAGCGTGTCAGGTTCACCTGCTCGTCGTCGGCCTCCACCTGCGCGAAGTCGGTGTTCACGGTGACGTCGGCGGTGAGCTTGGGCGTCATCCCCCATTTCACGTCGAGACCCACGTCGCCGCTGGTCTTGCTGGGGTCGACCGTGAAGCGGTTGTCGCGCGAGTAGCGGCCGGCCGCATACGGCGTGATCTTGAGGTCGCGCCGCTGCGGCAAGTCGAGGCCGCCGAGCTGCGCCGCCAGCGACACGCGCGTCAGGTTGTAGCCGCGCGGGATCGGCTGCAGATACGACTGCTCGTTCCGGCGGCGGATGTTGCGCATGGCGTTGAAGCCCCACGTCTTGTCAGCGCCCGGGTTGTAGCGCAGGGTCTTGAGCGGAATCGAGAGCTCGGCTTCCCAGCCGCGCGCCGTCACCTGCGAGCGCACCGTCCAATCGGCGTCCCAATTGGCGTTGAACGCGCCGAGGCCCCCGCGCGTGGATCCGCGTCCGCCCACGCCGGTGATGCCCGCCGAGCCGGTGCTGCCTTCGCCGGCCACCTGGCCGTCGTATTCCACGCCCGAGGGGTTGGTGCCGAACACGAAGCCGTTCTGGTGGTCGTTGTAGGTGTCGAAGATGAACTGGATGGAATCCGAGTCGGTCAGGTCGGCGTCGCGCTTGCTCTGCGTGTAGATGATGCCGCTTGGATCGGCGTCGAAGGCGACGACGGCGATGTAGAGATTCTGCGCGTCGTACGCCAGCCGCACCTCGGTCTTCTCGGTGGCGGCCTCGCCCTGGCGCGGGTCCTGCTGGATGAAGTCGCCGTACGGCTGGATGCCGGTCCAGACCCCGTCATCGACGACGCCGTCGATCTTGGGCGGGGCGCCCGCCAGTTGCGTGGCCCGCAACGCGCGGACTGGAGGCGCGGCGGCTGGCTGGGCCCAGACGGGCGGGGCCGAAAGGCCCGTGGCAATCGACAGAAGGGTGGCACAGACGAGTCGCGTTGTCATCATTGGATCCCTCCAATTTTAGCTGGATGGACCCCCTGAATCGTCACACGTCGTAACCAACGGCCGACTTGGCCTATTGCTTCCGAAGTACCGGGTGCACGTACGGCTTCAGCACGCGGTCCGGATCCGGGCGCACGCTCAGGTAGTCCACGTGGTCGGGAATGTCGCTCCACCCGTGGGGCACGCCCGCCGGAATGATGATGATGTCGCCCGTCTTCACGACGCGCTTGACCACATCGGCGCCGCCGATCGTGCCGCTGCACGAGGGGCCATTCAGCACGAGGGTGACCGGGCTGGCGGGTGCCGACTGGCGCCCGTTCAGCACGCGCCCGCCCGTGATCAACGTGCCGCTGCCCGAGACGATGACGTAGGTTTCGGTCTGGTGGTCGTGCGAGATGCCGGTGCCGGCCACGACCGCGGGCAGCGACGCCATCTGCTCGCCGCACGGCACGGGCGTGGGGGCGGGCACTGGACTGGCATTGGCGCCCGAGGGGGGAGCCACGGCCGGCGTGCGGGTGGAGCCGCGGTGCACGATACCCACGGCCTCGTTCAGCTTGCCGACATCGACGCTCACGATCTGGCGATCGACGCCGGGCAGCGCGTTCACTTTCTTCACGTCTTCGTCGGTGATGTAGGTGGCGGCCTTGGGGCCCATGTTCTCGACCTGGGCCAGTGACAGGGTGGGCGCGGCTACCACCGCGAGAGCAACGACAGCGCGAACGATTCTCATGACGTGTCCTCCAGGAAGCCGTCACTATAGCGCGACTGGGCGATGGCAACTTCAGGCTGCCCTGGTGCGGCTTTTCAGGTATCGTGCGCCTTATGACGAGTCTCTATCGCTTGGTCGTTGCTGGCGCGCTCGCGCTCGCGATTGGGGTCACGCTGACGACGGCGCAGCAGCCGCTGCCGCCGGTGGTCGCGCCGATGCCGGTCCTGCTCCAGAACTACGCGCCGATCACCGCCGAACGGCTGCGGCAGCCTGCCGACGGCGACTGGCCGATGGTGCGGCGCACCTACGATGGCTGGGGCTACAGTCCGCTCGATCGGATCACGCCCGCCAACGTGAACCGGCTCACACCGGCGTGGGTGTTCTCGACGGGCGTGAACAGCGGGCACGAGGCCGCGCCCATTGTGGCCAACGGCGTGATGTTCGTGTCGACGCCCGAACACCGGGTGGTGGCCATCGACGCGAAAACCGGCGTGCTGCTGTGGCGCTACACCAAGCAGGTACCGGATCCCCTCGTGGCGCCGCATCCCACCACGCGCGGCATCGCACTCTACGGCACCAAGGTGTTCTTCGCCGCCAACGACGCCGTGCTCGTGGCGCTCGACGCCCGCACCGGGACGGAAGTGTGGACGGCGAAGGTGGCCGAGAACAAGGACGGCTACTACATGACGCTGGCGCCGCTCGTGGCCGACGGCAAGGTCATGGTGGGAGCGTCGGGCGGAGAGTTGGGCGTGCGCGGATTCGTCGCGGCCTACGACGTGGAGACCGGCAAGCAAGTCTGGCGCACCTAGACCGTGCCCGCACCCGGCGAGCCCGGCAGCGAGACGTGGCCCAAGGGCGACCAGTGGAAGACCGGCGGCGCGCCCATCTGGGTGACCGGCAACTACGATCCGCAGACCAATCTCGCCTTCTGGGGCACCGGCAACGGCGGGCCGTGGATGGGCGACCAGCGGCCCGGCGACAACCTGTACACCGCATCCACTGTGGCGTTCGACGTGGCCACCGGACAGATCAGGGGCCACCACCAATACCATCCCAACGACTCCTGGGACTGGGACGAGGTGTCGCCCCCGATCCTCGTGGACTACGAGCGCAACGGCCGGACCATCAAGGGCCTCATCGACGTCGCGCGCGACGGCTACTTGTGGTTCCTCGAGCGCTCGAATGGTCCCATTCGATTCGTCGAAGGCAAGCCCTACGTGAAGCAGAACGCATTCACGCGGCTCGATCCCACGACGGGGCGGCCCGACATCGACCCCGCGCGCAAGCCTGGCACCGGCAAGCTGGCGGATTTCTGTCCGTCACACTGGGGCGGCAAGAACTGGCCGCCAGTCGCGTTCAGTCCCAAGACGCGCATGATCTACATTCCGGCTAACGAGAATCTGTGCGCGACCATCGTCGGACGGGAAGCGAAGTACAAGGCGGGCAGCAGCTTCACCGGCGCCACGAGCACGCTGTACCTCGCGCCGGGTGCCGACCACATCGGCGAGGTGCAGGCGTGGAACGTCGACACGGGCGCACGGGTGTGGACCCACACCTACGCGACGTCTGCGAACTGGGGCCCGATGCTGGCCACGGCCGGCGGTCTCGTCTTCACCGGCGGCACCAACGACCGGATGTTTCACGCCTTCGACGCCACCACCGGCGCGCTGCTGTGGGAGTTCCCGACCAATTCCGGCATCACCGGGCAGCCGTCGTCGTTCCTGGTCGACGGCCGGCAGTTCATCGCCGTGGCCTCGGGCTGGGGCGTGGACGCGCGGGCCATGCAGGCGCGCCTCAATCGCCTGCAGCCGGGGAAGTTTCCCGAGGTGCCCGAGGGCGGCGCGATCTGGGTGTTTGCGGTGCGGTAGATGGCCGACTACGACCTCGTGATTGCGGGCGGCACGGTCGTGACCGCCGCCGACATGTATCTCGCCGACGTCGGCATTCGCGACGGTCGCATCGCGGCCATCGGCGTGGCCCTGCACGGCGCCCGGATGCTCGACGCGAGCGGTCTGCTCGTGATGCCTGGAGGCGTCGACTCCCACTGCCACATCGAACAGCTCCAGGAGGGCGGTGGCGCCGACGAGGAGACGTTCATCACCGGCAGTCGTTCGGCGCTGGCTGGCGGCACGACCACGATCATCCCGTTCTCGACGCAGTTCAAGGGCCAGGGACTCACGGCGTCGCTGGCCGAGTACCGGCGACGGGCTGCGGCGGCGATGGTGGACTACAGCTTCCATCAAATCATTACCGACCCGACCGATGACGTGATCCTTCGCGAGGTGCCCGAGATCGTCGCGTCCGGGATCCGCAGCCTCAAGGTGTTCCTCACCTACGACCCGCTGCATCTCGACGATCGCCAATTCCTGCGGGTGCTCGCGGTCGCGAGACGGTGCGGGGCGCTGGTCACGGTGCACTGCGAGAACTACGACGCGATTGCCTGGCGCACAGCGGCGCTCCTGGCCGATGGCCGCACGGCTCCGAAGTACCACGCGTGGTCTCGGCCCGCCGTTCTCGAGCGCGAGGCCACCTATCGAGCGATTGCTCTGGCCGAGCTCGTAGACCAGCCGATCCAGATCTTCCACGTGTCGTGTCCCGAGGTGGCCGACGAGATCGCTCGCGCGCAGGCGCGCGGATTGAAGGTGTGGGGCGAGACGTGTCCGCAGTACTTCGTGCTGTCGGCATCGGACATGGACCGTCCGGACTTCGAAGGCGCGAAGTTCATGTGCAGCCCGGCGCCGCGCGACGCGCGGGCCCGCGAGGGACTCTGGGAGTGCCTCCGCCGCGGCACGCTCGACGTCGTGTCGTCGGATCACAGCGGCTGGGGGTTCGAGACGCCCGTCGGCAAGCGCGTGCACGGCGTGGATGCGTCGTTTCGCGACATTCCCAACGGGGTGCCAGGACTGGGCTCCCGGCTGGCCATCCTGTTCAGCGAGGGCGTCGCGAAGGGACGCATCTCCGCCTGCACGTTCGTGCAGGTGACCGCCACCAACCCCGCGAAGCTGTTCGGGCTGTATCCCACCAAAGGCACCATCGCGCCAGGTGCCGACGCAGATCTCGTGCTCTGGGATCCGGCGAAACGAACCACGATTACCAATGCGCTGCTGCAGCACGTCATCGACTACACGCCCTATGAGGGGCTGGAGGTCACGGGGTGGCCCGTCGCCACCGTGCGTCGAGGCCAGGTCGTGATGCGGGAAGGCGTCGTCGATGCGGCACCGGGGTCTGGGCGGTTCCTGGCGCGCGGGCCCTACGACCTGATCGCGCCGACCGGGCGCGTGCCGGACGGATTCGACGCCAGCGCGTTTCCCGTCTGAGGCCCCGGCCGGCGACGCGGCGAGAATCGTGGCCCGCAGGCACGCCTGGTTGCCATGCTACTGCGGTTACATCGTGCGCGGCGGCGTTGCCAGGCTCAACAGGAACGGCGTGTCGCGCAACTCCCGGCTCAGCTTCGCGTGTCGCAGGCGCCACGGCTCGAAGTGCCGCGCCATCGTGTCGAGGAACAGCGCGCGCGTCGGCGACGGCGCGCGCACGGCCGCGCGGAAGTAGAAGCTCGCTCCCAGTTGCGCGTACCACCGCACGTTGTGGCGCTGTCGCATCTGGTCCTCGAAGAAACCCGCCATGAGCAGGCAATGGGACCCGGCTGTTTCGAGCATGTCGGCATCGACGGGGGCCGCCTGTGTGCCGACGAAGTGATCGAAGACGGCGCCGAGCGCGGGGGGCGTCGGGAACTCTGTGTCGGACTGCGTCGAGACCTGCGCGTAGTGCGCGAGCACGCTGGCGTTGTAGAGCAGTTCCCGCTGGTCGACGCCGGCCTCGGACACGTCCTTGAGTCCGACGAAGAAGAACTCGAGTGTCTTGCGTTCGTCGACCGCGAGCAGGTCTTTCAGTGGGCCCATGACCACGCCTCCAGCCGGCCAGCCCGCGTCGTGACCTCGTGGCGCTCGACGCCGGGATCAGGGCCGTTGCCTCAAGTGAAGCAACTCGCATGCCAGGCACGCGGCGCGGATTGGCCCGCCGAAATCATCGCGTGCCGCGCGAAAGGGCACGGCTGGCCCGTCGCCCGTGTCCCAGCGCTGACGATCGTTGACAGACCCGTCTCTCGGGCGATGTAGGCTGGAGCGGCTTGAGGAGCCTCCGCATGAAACCACGCGTGGTCGTGACTATCCCCGTCGTCCTGGTGCTGCTGGGGATGACGGCCCTGGCCCAACGTCCCGCGGGCGCCCCGGCCACCGCGCCGGGAGGCACCCCGCCCGATACGGTGTTCCTGGAAGAGCTGACCTGGGCCGAGACGCGCGATCTCGTGAAGGCGGGCTGGACCAATGTCATCGTGGGCACCGCGGGCACCGAGCAAAAGGGCCCGCACATGGTCGACGGCGAGCACAAGTTCGTCATGACCTACACCGCCGACAAGGTGGCGCGCGGACTCGGGAAGACGCTCGTGGCGCCGGTCGTCACCTATGTGCCCGAAGGCAGTTGGGAGACGGTGGGCGGCCATATGGGCAAGCCCGGCACGATCACGTTGCCTGAAGAACGTTTCGTGGAGCTGCTCGTGAGCGCGGGCCGCAGTCTGAAGGCCGGCGGCTTCATGAACATCCTGTTCCTCGGCGAGTCGGGCGGTAACCGCACCGGGATGCGCACGGCGGGCGAGAAGCTCAACGCGCTCTGGGCCGGCAGCGCCAGGGCGATGTGGGTGGACGACTACTACACCAAGGCCCATCACGACCAGGAGGTGTTTGCCGCGAAGTTCCTCGGCGTGCCCGAGAATCAGGTGGGCAACCACGCCAACATCCTCGACACCTCCGAGCTGCTCTTCGTGGCGCCCCAGCACATCCGCGCAGACCGGCTCACCGGCAACGACTACGAGAACAACGGCGTGAGCGGCATCAACCAGGCGAAGTCCTCGCCCGAGGTCGGACGCCAGTTGCTGCAGATCAAGGTCGACCTCGCGCTGGCGCAATCCAAGCGCATGCTGAGCGGCGCCGAGCCGCTCGTGCCGGCGCTGCCCGCGGCTGGTGGTGGCGGCGGCGGTGGCCGCGGGCCTGGCGCTGGTGGCGCCGCGCGTGCCGTGGCCGC
>JANORI010000491.1:0-2126 GCA_031415235.1 Acidobacteriota bacterium
CCCGACTTCCTCGTGGAGATCGAGGTCATCGCGGTGGTGGCCGAGTAGCAGCCATGGCATTGGCCCGGCGTACACTGATCTGCGTGAGGCCCGGCGAACAGCGCGGCTCGCGGAATCGCCCATGACCCGCGCATCCCATCCCCAGCCCCGCGTGCCGCGCTCGGCGGCGCGGCGGATCGCCGAGGCCGAACAGCTCTTCGAGCAGTTCGTGCTGCTCACGCCAGTGCCGCGGCCGCGGCCGTTCACGAAGTCGTTTTCGTCCATGGCCGCTTACGAGCGGTGGCGCCGTGCCCAGCGCAATCCCTGGAACCGATAGCCGGCTCGTGCGGGTGTGCCGGCTCCTGAACCAGCGCCGCGCCCGCTATCTCGTCGTCGGAGGGATGGCCGCGAACCTCCACGGGTCCGTGCGATCGACCAAGGACGTCGATGTACTGATCCCGCGTGAGTCACGTAACGCCCAACGGGTGCTCGACGCGCTTGCTGAGCTGACGTGGGGGATCGCCCGAGAACTCGACGCTGAAGACGTGGCGCGCAAGCCGTTCACCATCGTCGGCGACGACCCGCGCGTGGACCTGTTGACCGTCGCGGCCACGGTGACGTTCCAGGCCGCATGGCCCAATCGCCGCGTCAGGCGCATCGGCGGCGTCAGAATTCCGTTCCTTGGCCTCGAGGATCTGATCCGATCGAAGCGTACGGGTCGCCATTCCGACGAAGCGGACCTGGAAGTGCTACGGGCGATACGACGCACGCAACGGCGACGCCCGTGAGCCATCTCGGCGACAATCGGCGCGTCCGCGTCTGGCGCGGTCGCTGTGGCGCGATGCGATGCGCGTTGACTCTCGCCCGGCTCTTCTATAGCGTGGGCCTCCTTGACCGCACTCCATCCCCCGGAGACTCCCATGAACCTGACCGCTCTGCTCAAACTCGGCGTGGTGACTGGCGTGGTGTTGAACATCCTGGACTTCATCGTGCAGGGCAATCTGCTCGCGGGCATCTACGCCGCGAACCCCGTGTTCCGGAACACGGACGACATGATTCCGTACCTGGTGGCAGGCGACTTCGCCGCGGCGTTCGTGTTCTGCTGGGCCTACCTGAAGCTCGGCGCGGCCACGGGAACCGGCGCGCAAGGCGGCGCCCTGTTCGGCGTCTACGCGGGCGTGCTCGTCGGCTTTCCCACCTACATCTTCATGCACCTGCTGGTGAGCGGCATCCCGTACGGAATCACGTGGATCATGACGATCTGGCAAGTGGTGGCCTACGTGATCATCGGTGCGGTGGCCGGCGCGCTTCGGAAGGCGTGAGTGCCGGACCTCAACCGGGGTGTCTGTTGCCATGCTGACGAGACTCAGGGCCAGGAACTTCAAACGCTTCGACAGCCTGGACATCGAGCTTGGCCAATCAGTCGTGCTGATCGGGCCGAACAACTCCGGCAAGACGTCGGCACTGCAGGCGCTGGCGCTCTGGGAAATCGGGCTTCGCCGATGGAACGAATTGCGAAAGGGCAAGTCGGTCCGCACCAAACGCCCTGGGGTCACGGTCAACAGAAGAGACTTGCTGTCGGTTCCCGTTCCCGACGCGAATCTGCTGTGGCGCGACCTGCATGTCAGGAACATCGAACGCATTCACGACAACGGGAAGACGACCCAGAAGACACGAAACGTCAATATCGAAGTGATTGTCGACGGCGTGACCCGCGACACGCCGTGGTCGTGCGGTTTCGAGTTCGACTACGCCAACGTCGAGTCCTTCTATTGCCGCCCCCTTCGCATGGACGAGATGGCCACAAGGCGAATGCCTGTGCCAGAGCACACAGGAGGCGTGTCGGTCGCGTTTCTTCCGCCGATGTCTGGGCTTGCCGATCGTGAGTACCTCAAACAGGCGGGGGAAATCGGGGTGCTCATCGGCCAAGGCCAGACGGCTCAGGTGCTACGGAACCTCTGCTATCAGATATTTCAAGCCGAGAAGGACAACCGCTGGCACGACCTCGTAGGCCACATCAAGACGCTTTTTGGTGTCGAGTTGCTGCCTCCAGCATACGTAGCTGAACGCAGCGAGATCGTCATGTCCTACCGGGAGCGTGGCAATGAACTTGGTCTCTCCTCGTCAGGCCGCGGCCTTCAGCAGAC
>JANORI010000492.1:0-2218 GCA_031415235.1 Acidobacteriota bacterium
CTACGTGGACGGCACGCCGTTTGGCTCGCGCGGCGGCATCGCGGTCACGCACAACTTCCCCGCCGACGGCGACTACGTGTTCAAGGCGATGCTGCAACGCACGATCAGCGGCGAGCTCTTCGGCAACACCGGCATCGCCACATCCGGCAGCAACGAACTGCTCGAGATCTCGGTGAACGGCGACCGCGTGGCGGTGCTCGAAGTGCTGGCGAGCATGAGCGACGCCGGCGAAAAAGGCTTCGTCATCGACACCCCCGCCATTCACCTCAAGGCGGGCCCCCAGCGCGTGTCAGCGGCCTTCGTCCCCAGGTTCGTGGGCCCGGTCGATGATCTGATGATGCCGATCGATCACACGCTGGTCGACATGCGCATCGGCACGGGCTTCGGCATCACGTCCATGCCGCACATCCAGGACCTGGTCATCGCCGGCCCGATGAAGGTCACGGGCATCTCGGAAACGCCGAGCCGCAAGCGCGTGTTCGCGTGCCGGCCCACCGCCGCCAATGAGGAAATGCCGTGCGCCACCGCCACCGTGCGTCGCCTGGCCACGCAGGCATTCCGCGGCCCGGTGAGTGCGGCCGACCTGGCTGACCTGATGAAGTTCTACGACCAGGGCCGCACGAGCGGCGACTTCGAGGGCGGCATTCGCATGGCCGTCCAGGGCATCCTGGCGCACCCACGCTTCCTGTTCCGCGTCGAGAGCGCGCCGGCCACACCGACCAACGCCGCATTTCGAGTGGGCGACCTCGAGCTGGCCTCACGGCTGTCGTTCTTCATCTGGGGCACGGTGCCCGATGCCGAGCTGATCGGAGTCGCCACCGGCGGCACGCTCAAGACCACGGCCGTGCTCGAAAAGCAGGTCGCGCGCATGTTGGCCGACCCCAAGTCGGACGCGCTCGCAACGCGGTTCGGGTCGCAGTGGTTACGCCTGCAGGATGTCGAGAAGATGCGGCCGGACGGCATTCTGTATCCGCAGTGGGATCAGTCGCTCACCGACTCCATGCGCAAGGAGACCGAGTTCTTCTTCGCCAGTCTGGTGCGCGAAGATCGCAGCGTGCTCGACCTGCTGAACGCGGATTATACTTTCGTGAACGAACGGCTCGCCCGTCACTACGGCCTGCCGAACGTGACTGGCTCGACCTTTCGGCGGGTGTCGCTGCCGCCGACTCGCCGCGGCGTCGTCACCCACGGCAGTATCCTGATGATGACGTCGGTGGCCGACCGCACGTCGCCGGTGCAGCGCGGCAAGTGGATCATGCAGGTGATGCTCGGCTCGCCGCCGCCGCCGCCCCCCCCCAACGTGCCCACGCTCGACGCCACGTCCGGCTCGCAGGGCGGCAAGGTGCTGTCGGTGCGCGAGCGCATGGAACAGCACCGGTCCAATCCCGCCTGCATGTCGTGCCACCGCGTGATCGATCCGCTGGGCCTGGCGCTCGAGAACTTCGACGTCACCGGGCAGTACCGCATCAAGGACAACGGCGTGCCGGTCGATTCGACCGGCGAGCTCTACGACGGCACGCAGATGAATGGCGCCGACGGCCTGCGTCTGGCGCTGCTGAAGCACAAGGCCGCGCTGCTCACGAGCTTTACGGAAAGCCTGATGACCTATGCGCTCGGTCGTCACGTCGAGGCGTTCGACATGCCCACGGTACGCGCCATCAATCGCGGCGCCGGGAAGCGCAACTACCAGATTTCGGCGTTCGTCCAGGGCATCGTGAAGAGCCAGGCCTTCAGAATGAGTCGGCCCGGACCGACAGAAGTGACCATTCCGTAGTCATGAGATCGATCGACAGATCGCAAGATTCCGTGACGATCGTCACGTCACGCGATCGAGAGTTCAAGAGATAACGAAAGCGGAGTATCCATGTTGATCACGAAGCACCACCTCTCACGCCGCACGGTCCTGAAGGGCATCGGCGTCACCGCCGCCTTGCCGCTGCTCGAGGCGATGCTCCCGGCGAACTCGGCCGCGGCCCAATCCGCCGTCACAGGCAAGGTGCGGCTCGCCGCCATCGAGATGGTGCACGGCGCGGCCGGCAGCTCCGCCTACGGGGCGAAGATGAACATGTGGTCACCCGCGGCTACGGGCAAGACGTTCGATCTGTCGCCGAGCGCGCTCTCGCCGCTCGAGTCGGTGCGCCAGCACATCACCATCGTGAGCAACACCGACCTGCGGATGGCGGAAGCGTTCACGACGCCGGAAATCGGCGGCGACCAC
>JANORI010000493.1:0-12269 GCA_031415235.1 Acidobacteriota bacterium
GGCTTTCCCGACGGCGTCCCCAGCTGGGGCACGGCGCTGAGCGACGCCGCCAGCGTGGCGGCGATGACCCGCGCGCCCTGGACGTTGACCCCGGCGGCCGCGGTGTTCCTGGTGGTACTCGCCACCAACGCGCTGCTCGAGCCGGCACGACACGACGCCGTGGCCGACGTGTCGCGCTCGGGATAGACTCGTTGCATGCCCGCTCTGCCTGGTCTCTACACGCCCATCGTCACGCCGTTCCGTCACGACACGGTCGACGACGCCGCGATCCGCCGCAATGTCGAGCGCTACATGCAGACCCGCCTCACCGGGCTCGTCGTGCTGGGATCCAACGGCGAGGCGGTGATGCTCGACGAGCAGGAGTCAGGTCGCGTGATTGCCGCGGCCCGCTCGGCGATGCCGGCCGCCCGTCCGCTGATTGCAGGCACGGGCGCCGAATCCACCAAGCTCACAATCGCCGCCTGCAAGCGTGCCGCGAGCCTGGGCGCCGACGCCGTGCTCGTGCGCACGCCGGCGTTCTTCAAGAACATGATGACGACCGACGTCTACGTGCGGCACTACGTGGCGGTGGCCGAAGAGAGTCCCGTGCCGGTTCTGCTCTACAACGTGTCGATGTACACCGGCGTCACTCTGCCGGCCGACGCGGTGGGTCTGCTGGCCGGGCATCCCAACATCGTCGGCATCAAGGAGTCGGGCAGCGACACGTCGCTGCTGGCCGACTACATCTCGCGCGCCAGCGCCGAGTTCTTCGTGCTGGCGGGCAGTGGCGTCTCCTACTTCTCTGGCCTGGTGGCCGGCGCCGATGGCGCCATCCTGGCGTTGGCCGGCGTCGTGCCGGATCTGTGCGCCGACATCTTCGATCACATGCGCGCCGGCCGCATCATGGAGGCGCGGGCCGTGCAGCGGCGGATTACGCCGCTGGCTCGCACCATCGGTGGTCTGCACGGCGTGCCGGCTCTCAAGGCCGCGCTCGACCTGATGGGTTTCGAGGGCGGTGCGCCGCGGGCGCCGCTCGGACCCACGCCGGCCTCCGTGGTGGAAGGTCTGCGTCGGCAGTTGACCGACCTGGGCGTGCGGCTCCTGCAGCCGGCGCCCATGGACGCCGATCCCGCGACGTCCTGACGCAGTGCCCCCGCTGGGCGACACCACGCCGCCGTGCGCCGTGGCAGACGCGACGAACTGGGCCAATTTCATCGGCGCGGGCCGTCGGCGCGACCGAGTGCCCGTGGTACGACAGTTGCACTCGCAGCCGTCGGAGGTTCACCTGATGCCAGGTCCACCCACTGGAATCCGATCGCGCCGCACCCGGATGCTGGCGACGCTCGTGGCGGCGGCACTCGCCAGCACGTGTGCGTCGAACCCCGTGACCGGGCGCCGCGAGGTCTCGCTCATCAGCGAGGCCGAAGAGATCGCGCTCGGCCGGCAGGGCGACGCCGAAATTCGGCGCGAGATGGGCGTCTACGCCGATGAGGATCTCCAGCGCTACGTGAGTGGCATCGGCGAACGCATCGCGAGCGTGTCGCATCGTCCCGCATTGCCGTGGACCTTCACCGTCGTGGACGTGCCTGCGGTGAATGCCTTTGCGCTGCCCGGTGGCTACGTCTACGTCACGCGCGGGCTGCTCGCGCACCTGGGCGACGAGTCCGAGCTGGCCGGCGTGCTCGGCCACGAGGTGGCGCACGTCACGGCGCGCCACGCCTCGCAGCAATACACGCGCTCGGCGGGCGGCTCGCTCGGCGTGTTGCTGGCCAGCATTTTCGTGCCGGGCGTACGGCCGTTCGGCAGTCTTGCCTCGGCCGGCATCGGCACACTCTTCCTCAAGTACGGCCGGGATGACGAGCTCGAGTCCGATCGGCTCGGCGTGGAGTACGCGTCCAAAGCGGGGTGGGACCCCGACAGTGTGCCGCGGTTCCTCGAAACGCTGTCGCGCCTCGACGCGATGAGCGCGCGCGGCGTGCCCAACTGGCTGTCGACGCATCCCGATCCGGGGTCTCGGGTCACCAAGGCCAGGCCCGTGGCTGCGAAGTTCGCCGAGGCCACCAGTGAGCGTAATCGCGACGAGTTCCTGCGACGCATCGACGGCCTCGCCTTGGGTGACGATCCGGCCGAGGGCGTGGTGCGCGGGCATCAGTTCCTGCATCCCGACTTGCGCATCGCCCTCGACTTCCCCGAAGGCTGGGAGGTCCAGAACTCCAGCGAGCAGGTGGTGGCCCAGCCCGACGGCGACAAGGTGCTCATGCTGATGCGTTCGGCCGACGGCGTGCGCGGTGCCGCGTTGGCCGAGGGCGCACAGCGGCACATGAAGGGCCTGGGTTTTTCGTTTGAGAGCGGCGCGTCGCGACCGGTGAACGGCCTCGACGGATTTGTCGGTACCTATCGCGGCAACGTCAAGGGCGTGGGCCGGGTGCGCGTTCGCGCCGCGCACGTGACCGTGGGACGGCAGGTGTTCATGCTAGCGGGCGTCGCGCCCGAGGCGGAGTTCGCGCGCGTGGACGCGGAGTTTGCCACGACGCTCGCGTCGTTCCACGAGCTGACCGCGCGAGAGGCTGGGGCGATCCGGGCCAATCGCCTCGGCTTCTACGAATCGAAGGCGGGAGACTCGTGGCAGTCGATCGCCCAGCGTGCCGGACGCGGCCTGGCGCCCGCCACAAGCCTGGCACTGATGAACGGGTTTGCTGTGAACGCACAGCCGCCAGCGGGCACGCGCGTGAAGATCGTGATCGAAGGCTGACGGGGCCGCGCGCCCCCGGGCTCTATAATCGAGCCCGCATGGCGCGCACGCGCACGTTCCCGTGGTCGCGGTGGGTGTTCGGCGCGTTCGGCGTCGGGTTTGCCTATGTCGCCTACGTCTATCTGACGATTCCCGACGTCCGCGGCCTGGCCACGGTCAACCCCGAGACCACCGCGTTCATCGAGTTGCGGCGCGACCAAGCCCATGCCGCCGGCACGGCCTTCGCCCTCCGGCGGCGGTGGGTGCCCTACAACCGCATCTCGAATCAGCTCAAACGCGCCGTGATCGTGGCGGAAGACAGTGCGTTCTTCGACCACGAGGGCCTCGACTACGAGCAGATTCGCGAGTCGATCGAGAGCAGCCTGGAAGACGGAGGCGCGGTCCGCGGCGCCAGCACCATCACCCAGCAACTCGCCAAGAACCTCTATCTGTCGCCCTCGCGCAATCCCATGCGCAAGCTGCGCGAGGTCATCATCACGCGCCGGCTCGAGGCCGCGCTCACGAAGCGGCGGATCTTCGAGATCTACCTGAACTCGATCGAATGGGGCGACGGCATCTTTGGCTGCGAGGCCGCCGCGCGTGCCTACTTCGGGAAGTCGCCGGCACAGCTCGGGGCCAGCGAGGCCGCGCTGCTGGCCGGCGCGATCATCAACCCGCGCGTGCACAGCCCGGCAAAGCCGACGCGCCGGCTGCTGCGCCGGCAGCAGATCATCTTGCAGCGCATGGGCGGAGCCGAACCGCCTGCCGACGCGCCGGCCAGCGAGTCCACCCCCACCGCGCCACCCGCCGAGGCGCCGCTACCGTCGCCGTCACCCCCGCCCTCGTAGTCCGCCCGTCAGTTGACGCGGCGTGCGCCGACAAAACGCGTGCGCCAATAGGCGGTCGTGAGCCGCTCCACGCGCACCACGCCCTGGCTGCTTGGCGCGTGCACGAACTCGTCGTCGTCAAGCGCAATACCGACGTGCGACGCGCCGGGGGCCACGGTCGAGAAGAACACGAGGTCGCCGGCCCGCAGGGCCGAGCGGTCGACCTGCAGGCCCACGGTGAACTGCGCGCTCGTCTGGCGGGGTACTGCGTGGCCATGGCGACTGAAGACGTACGCGACCAGGCCGCTGCAGTCGAAGCCGTCCGGGTTGGCGCCGCCGTTCCGGTAGCGTACGCCTCGGAACGCGAGCGCCGTGGCGGCGATGCGGTGGCCGAGCGCCGCTTCGGCCGTGAGGGGCGGGGCCGGGGAGGGCGCTGCCGGTGCGGCTGGCGCACCGCTGCCGGCCGCGGGCCCGCGCGGCGACGGAAAGGGCTGGGGGACCGCCCCAGTTGACGCGCACGCGGCCGACACGGCGCAGATCGCCACGAGGAGTCCTATCCGCTGCATACGCGCCCTCCACTGTATCGGTCCCACCTGTCGACCTGCGCAGCCTTCCCGGGAGGGCCGCATAAGCCCTTCGTTGCCAAGTCTTTACAGCTATCCTGCCTTGACAGGCCCAGTTCTCCCCGACGAAGATTAGCCAAGGCCATGGAGCAGACGCTCCTTCTCAACGCCACTTACGAGCCGCTCAAGGTCGTCCACTGGCAGAAGGCCATCACGCTGTGGTGCCAGGGGAAGGTCGAGATCATCGCCTCGCACGATCGCGAGGTGCGCGCGGTGTCGTTCAGCGTGCGCCTGCCGTCGGTGATTCGGCTCCTGCGCTACGTGCGCATCAAGAAGCGGTTCGACTACGTGCCCTTCTCGCGCGCCAACATCTACGCGCGCGACCATCACACGTGCCAGTACTGCAACCGGCACCATGTCACACAGGAGCTCACGTTCGATCACGTGACTCCCGTGTCGCAAGGAGGCCGCAAGGACTGGGAGAACATCGTGACCTGCTGCGTGACGTGTAACCGCCGCAAAGGCGGACGTACGCCCGCCGAGGCCCGGATGCATCTGGTGCGGGCGCCGCGACGTCCCGACACGGTGCCGGCCCTGCGCGTGACCATCGGCCTGCGCCGCACGCCCGAGAGCTGGCGCGACTATCTCTACTGGAATCTCGAGCTCGACGACGACAGTTAGTCGCTGGGACTTGCCAGCAGACCGTAGGCGGCGGCTGCGATACCATCCTGCCATGTCGATTGCGGCCGTCACGCTCACTGGCATCGACCCCCCGGGCGTGCTGGCTGGCGCGCGCCTGTGGTTGCGAGGCGACGGCATGCCAGCACCAGTGTCTGGTGACGCGCTGGTCTCGGTCGGCGGCGCGCCCGCGCGCGTGGTGTTCGCCGCGCCCGATCGGCTGGCGGTGGAGGTGCCGCCTGGCACGTCGACCGGCCGCGCGCCCGTACGGGCCGCCTGGTCGCCGGGTGCCACGCTCTTTGTCGAGGTGGGCGAGCCGCTCGCCTCAGGACTGCATCACGTGGACAGCCCGGTCTTCGACCGTCAGGGGCATCTCTATTCCGCGTTCAGCGGTCCCCGCGGCCAGGACACGCCCGTGTCGGTGTATCGTCTCGGTGCCGACGGCGGGCGCGAGGCGTTTGCCGACGGCATCGTGAATGCGACGAGCCTGGCCGTGTCGGCCGACGGCGACCTCTATGTGTCGAGCCGCTACGACGGCATCGTCTATCGCGTGCACGGCGACGGCCGTCCCGAGGTGTTTGCCAGCGACCTCGGTGTGCCCTGCGGTCTGGCCTTTGCCCCTGACGGCTCGCTGTTTGTGGGCGATCGCACTGGCACCATCCATCACGTCAGTCACGATGGCGCCCGCACCGCGACTTTTGCGACGCTCGCGCCAAGTGTGGCGGCGTTCCATCTGGCGGTGGGTCCCGACGAGCGCCTGTATGTCACCGCGCCCACGCTCGCGTCTCACGACGCCGTGCATCGCTTCGACGCCTCGGCCCACCACGACGTGGTCGATCACACGTTTGGACGTCCCCAGGGCCTCGCCTTCGATGCGCACGGCGTGCTGCATGTCGTAGAAGCGCTGGCCGGCGTGAGCGCCATCTACCGGATGCCCGAAGGCGGCGCGAAGCGGCCCGTCGTGTCTGGCCCCGGGCTGGTCGGGGTGACCTTCGGCCCGGCCGGCGAGTTCGTCGCAGCCACCGCCGATGCGCTCTACCGCTTCTCGGCGATTCTGTGATTGCGCGGGCGGTCGCGCGCGGCCAACCTGGCAGCCCGTGGTGCACGTCCCGCCGACCTGCGCGGCCCAGTCACGGCTTCGTCGCTACGAGCGTGCCGCTGACCGCCGTGGTGCACGCCTGGTAGCTGTAGGGGCCACTGATCGTCGTGCCGGCCAGCGCGAGATCCAGTGCGAAATACGATCCGTAGACGGAGGGCACCGGGCCGGGATTCGGACAGGTCAGCGGCACGGCGCGTCTCAACGTCAGTTGCACCGCGGAGCCCGTCACGAACCCAGACACATCACCCCCCGTGTTCTTCGTCGCATCGGCGAACGTCACGTTCCACGTCCCGTTGAGCAATCCCTGGCTCGTGCCGATCTGCGCTTCCTTCAGGTCCATGCGGACCGAACCCTGACCGTTGGCGGCATCGGTCACCGACCCGCTCCAGATGCCGCTTCGGGGTCCGTTCGGTGGTACCGGTGTCGCGGCCGTCGGGGACTCGGAGCAGCCGGGTGACGCGATGACAACGGTCAGGAAGGTAAGCGTGCACAGCAGTCTCATGGATTCGGCTCCGGTGTTCGAGTGGGAAGTGCGAAGAAGCCCGCCAGACTGCCGCTGGCAAACACGCGGTCGCCAGCTGGATCGGGCGGCCAGATGAGGCCCTTCGTGAAGTCGCCGTAGCGCCAGCGCTCGGCGCCGGTGGCGAGGTCGATGGCGACAATGAAACCGCCAAAGAACGGGACGTAGACACTCTGCTCGTCGGCCGCGAGGGCCAGGGTGGTGGACCCGCTCAGCCGGTCGACGAACCGCCACCTTTCTTTCCTGGTGTCGATGTCGTACGCCACGACGTAGCCGGTGGCCGACCCGGCCACGACGAGCCGACCGGTCGCGGTGATGGCGCGGAAGTCCATGTCGGTAGCGGCGATCGTGCCCTCGAGCGGCCCGGTCAGACGCGGAAACGTCCAACGGAGGGCGCCGGTGACGAGGTCATACGCGTAGATGTTCCCGTCACCGGCGGACCCGATGGCGAGGTCGTCGATGACGACTGGGGCGCCGGAGGCGTTGGTGTGCTGCCAGGGTTCGCGTGCCTTGGGGAACTCGGCGCGCCAGCGCAGGCGCCCCGTGTCGGGGTCGAGCACGGCGAGTCCCCCGACGCTGGGATTCACGTAGGTCGAATACGAGACCACGAGGTCGCGTTCGTGCACGACCGGACGGAAGACCGACGTCATTCGGCCATCGACCACTATGGTCATCCACCGCAGCCGTCCGGTGGCAGTGTCGATGGCATAGACCCTGCCCCCTGGCGAGCCGGCAAACACAGCACCGCCGCGCGCGGGCCCCAGGAACAGGCCGGGACCGTCACCTTCCGGAGCTTCGTAGATCCAACGCCGGACGCCAGTGACGCGGTCGAAACCGACGACGTCCCAGTCTCCGGCCACCACCACGTCGCCCGACAGCGCGAGCGCTGTTCCCGCCGTCGCGGTGCCAAAGATTGAGTCGTGGCTGAGCACGCCCGTCGCCGTCTTCCAACGAAGCGCACCGGTCGCGATGTTCAGCGCCGCCACCTCACGACCGGCCGACAGGAAGTAGGCGGTGTCGCCCTCGTGTGTCGGCGTGCCGCTGCCACTTCCGACGAGGTGCCAGAAGGGGCTCACGGGAACCGCTGACTGCGCCGCGGCGTGGCCGCCGGCCACGAGGCCGGCGACCACCACCACGACATACACCACGCGGCCCAGGGCCTCGCAACGCCCTGCACCGGCCGCCCGGACGCCGGTGTTACGGGGCGCCACTGCCTGTCCACCAGAGGCCGACGTGCGACGCGTCGTAGAGCATGAGATAGCCCTCGGAATGCACGGTCAGGTAGCCCCCAGGGGCGTAGGTGGCGGTGGCCCAGATCGGCGAACCTGACGCGTCGTAGATGACCAGGTTGCCGTCGGTCTGCATCTCGGCGCGGCCGGCGCCCGAGCCTGCGGTGTCAGACGCCCACAGGGGCGTGCCGCCGAGGTCGCTGAGCACCAGGTTCCCGTCGGACTGGTAGCGCAACGCCATCCCGCCGTTGGCGGAGCGCCACTCCTGGTCGGCATAGAGCCGCTGGCCTCCGAGGACCGACCCCGGACCAGGACCGCCGATTGGCGGCGGCGGCGGCGCAGCGCCCCGCGCGGTGACGTTCATGACGCCGGTCAGCACGCTCCGGATCGCGGCATCGCTGCTGCCCGTTTCCTGGGAGTGGGCGGGGCCGGTGACGCCGAAGTTCAAGCCGCCTGGGTAGAACTGATCAACGGCCGACACGATGCCGTCGTGGGGGATACGGCACAGGCGATCGCCGGTGACGGCCCAGCACCACATCGGGTCCAGGTCTCGCGTGAGACCGGCCAGGTTGCGCAGTCGCGACGCGAACGCCCGCGCCCCCAGGTTCAGGGGCGGGTAGTTGGTGTCGATGTACGCCGCGACGTACTCGAACACCGGGGGCATCACTTGAATGACCCAGGACACCCACTCGCGATTGGCCGGTGACAGGCCGACCGCGGCGCCGGCTCGCCAATACTCGTTGGCCGAGAACACCAGGCCCACGCGCCGCGTGACGGCCTGGGATTCCCGGACGAGGTTCGGCGCGGAGTTGAGACCGAGCAGGAAGGGCGACCCTGGCGCCAGCTGCGGTGCCACGGGCGCAAACGACGCCACCGCCACTGATGACGTGATGGCGCCGGCCACGCTCCACGACAGGAGCTGCGTGTGGGCGAGGGACGACGCGATCGCCGCGGTGATCGCCGCAAACTCCGTGCCTGCCCCGTAGGCGCCCGCGAGACCAGCCGCGGAGTAGACGAGGTAGTTGAAGTTGATGAGGTCGAGCGCGCGCGCCGAGAGCTGCGACCCGCCGTGGGGAGTGCCGAGCGTGAGGATGCCGCCGAGGGGCCGCGACCGGCTCCAGTGACGGGAGATGAGCCCGCCCTGGCTGTGTCCGACGGCGATGGTGTTCGAGGGCAACCCACCCATGGCCCCGTCGAGCACCGAGGCCTGGGTCTCGAGAACGGCTGTGGACGGCATGTCGACCAGATATGGCGTAATTCGCAGCACGCTGGCGAGCCGCTGCGACGTGGCACTCCAGGTGCTCGAATGGCTGAAGATGCCGTGGACGAAGACCACCGGCACGTCCTGCGCAGCCGCGCGCATGGGCAGGGCCATCGCGGCGAGGGGCGCCAATAGCGCGGCGATCACGAGACGCAGAGTCATTCCACACCTCCCGTCATGCGCACGTCGGACAGCGTCGTGATTGAGACGAGGCGCTCGTTGGTGGCGCCAGGCAACCGCGACTCGGATCGCATCCGGGTGCGCACCAGGCGGCCGCGTCCGCGGTTCTCGTACCCGAATTCGTGGCGCTCCTCGAGCACGCCGCCTTCGACGACGTTCACCTCGACCGGCAAGGCCGTGGCCGGCGCCACCAGCACTTCCTGGACCCGGGTGCCTGACTTCGTCAGGTAGCGCTCCATCTTGCGGAGCGTGCCGACGCGGCTTCCGAACTGCCGCGTGAGGTCGCGCCGGCGTGCCGTCGTCTCGTCGGTCAGCACGAGCGCGTTGTCGCCGCCCTCCGCCAGTTCCACGGGCATGAGGTTGCCGGTCAGCGGCGGCGCCCCCGGCAGCGGCTGTCCGTCCTTGCCGAGTACCCGTACGCCGCCGGCCGCGGCGTCGAACTCGACGACGAGCCCGGCGTAGGCGTCGGCCATCGGGCCCACGCGCGGTTCAGGCGTGGTGGCCAGCATCACCATGCGGCTGCGTCCTCCGCTGAACCGCTCGATCCGGTACCGTGAGCGCGGCAGTTCCCGCCGCACTCGTCCGTGCCCATCGACCACAGCGCGCTCCACGGTGACCTCCGCGCTGAAGACTGCGCCATCGGCCGGTTCCAACGACCCCGGTTGCGCGCCGGCCGTCCCGGCGCCTGCCGTCATTGCCGCGACCAGCGTCACGGCCTGCCATCTGCCTACTCGTCTTTCCATCTCACGCCTCGTTTTCTGACCTCGGGTGTCTGGCCTCCTTGTCCGGACGGCAGCGTGCCAGTTGACGACGTGCGAGAGGTGCCGCGGACACCAGTCATTGTGCAAATGCGAGGCCAGCCGTTCGATCGATCGATGCGTCGTGGCCAACGCCGGTCTTGGGCCGTGTTCTCGCGTTTCAAGCGCCGCGGGGCGGTGCAGAGCCTGGGCAGTTCGTGCCCGCGCGGGTAGCGCCTACTCACCGCACTACCCGTCAGCGCAGCCAGAGGTACAATGAGAGGTTCGGTATGCCGCACGACTGGATCGCGGTGCGTGGCGCCCGCGTACACAATCTCAAGAACATCGACGTCGACTTGCCGCGCGACCAGCTCGTGGTCGTCACCGGGCTGTCGGGCTCGGGGAAGTCGTCGCTGGCCTTCGACACGCTGTATGCCGAAGGGCAGCGGCGCTATGTGGAGTCGCTGTCGGCGTACGCCCGGCAGTTTCTCGAGCAGATGGAGAAGCCCGACGTCGATCTGATCGACGGACTGTCGCCGGCCATCTCCATCGAGCAGAAGACGACCGGCGCCAACCCGCGCTCCACCGTGGGCACGGTCACCGAGATCTACGACTACCTGCGGCTGTTCTTCGCCAATGCCGGCGTGCCGCACTGTCCCAACTGCGACCGCGAGATCTCCTCGCAATCGCTCGAGCGCATCATCGATCTGGTGATGACGTATCCGCAGGACACACGCATCAACGTGCTGGCGCCGATCGTGCGCGGTCGGAAGGGCGAGTTCAAGAAAGAACTGCAGGCCATCGTCGCGCGCGGGTTCACCAAGGCGCGCATCGACGGCGTCTTCAAGAGCCTCGACGACGATCTGGCGCTCAACCGTCGGCAGAACCACACCATCGAAGTGGTGATCGACCGTCTCATCATGCGGTCGGGCGTGGAGAAGCGGCTCACCGACTCGGTGCAGGCCGCGCTGGACCTGGCCGACGGCGTGGTCGTCATCAACGCGCTCGACAGCGGCGATCGGCTCTTCTCGCGCAAGCTCGCGTGCGTGGTGTGCGGGATCAGCGTTCCCGAGATGACGCCGCGGGCGTTCTCGTTCAACTCGCCACACGGGGCTTGCACGGGGTGCCAGGGGCTCGGAGCCACGTGGGACTTCGACCCGCGCAAGGTGGTGCCCGACGATCAGAAGTCCCTCGCCGAAGGGGCCATCGCGCCGTGGGTGAAGGGCGACCGGAAGATGGTGCGGGCGGCCATCGAGGGCATCTCGTCGCACTGGGGCATCGACCCCTCGGTGCCGTTCGGGAAGCTGACCAGAAAGCAGCGCGAGCTGCTGCTCCACGGCCCCGGCATTGCGGTCAAGGACGATGACGAGGAGCCCGTCCCCGTCAAGCGCCGCAAGACCTCCGCGAAGGCCACTGAGCCGTACGGCAAGGACTTCGAGGGCGTGATCCCGAACTTGCGCCGTCGCTTCGACGAGGGGGCCTGGGACGCGCAGACCGAGCTCGACGCCTACCGCGCGCTACGCGCCTGCCCGGAGTGCAAGGGCGGACGGTTGCGGGCCGAGAGCCGGGCCGTGCGCCTGAAGGGCCGGTCGTTGCCCGACTACGTCGGCCTGCCCATCAGCGAGGCGCTGGCGGTGTTCGAGGCCATGACGCTCACCGAGCGCGAGACGCTCATCGCGAGCCGCATCCTGAAGGAGATCCGCGAGCGTCTCCGCTTCCTCGACGAGGTGGGCGTGGGCTACCTGACGCTCGGCCGCAGCGCGGCGACGCTCTCGGGCGGGGAAGGGCAGCGCATCCGCCTGGCCACGCAGATCGGGTCGAATCTCACCGGCGTGCTCTACGTGCTCGACGAGCCATCGATTGGCCTGCACCAGCGCGACAACCGCCGCTTGCTCACGACGCTGGCGCGGCTGCGCGATCTGGGCAACACGGTCGTCGTCGTGGAGCACGACGAAGAGACGATCCGGATGGCCGACTACGTGGTCGACCTCGGGCCCGGCGCCGGCGAACACGGCGGGCAGGTGATGTTCCAGGGCACGCCCGCGCAGCTGGCCGAGACCGCCGACTCGCTGACGGGGCAGTACCTGCGCGGCGCCAAGGTGATTCACGCGCCGCGCGCACGTCGTGCGCCTGGCAAGCACGAGATCGTCATCAAGGGCGCGCGGGCGAACAACCTGAAGGACATCGACGTCCGTATCCCCATCGGGGTGTTCGTGGCCGTGACCGGCGTGAGCGGCTCGGGCAAGAGCACGCTCGTCAACGACATTCTGTACAAGGCGCTCGCCAAGCAGATCTACCGCGCCAGTGACGAGCCCGGCCTGCATCGGGTGGTCGAGGGCGTGCACCAGATCGACAAGGTCATCGAGATCGACCAGTCGCCGATCGGGCGCACGCCGCGGTCGAATCCCGCCACCTACACCGGGCTCTTCTCGTTCATCCGCGATCTGTTCGCGATGGTGCCCGAG